>JAZSBL010000040.1:0-76860 GCA_045602385.1 Eubacteriales bacterium
CATCTTAAATGACCTCCTTTGTTGTTTTTATTGTGCAGTTGGTAGCCGCACTCTCATTATACAACAAAGGAGTTTTTATGTCATTATCAACTATGCAATCCTTACCGAACCACGCGTCTAACGCGTGGTTTTACTATACAAAAAAGAGCGGCTTTAACAAAAACCGCTCTTTTAATATTTTTTAGTCTACAACTACCACGCCGTCGTCCTTTACGGTAATCGTCATTCCGTCCTTAACGTAATTCAAAAACTCATCGCCAAGGCAGTCAACAACAGGCATCGTAACGCCGTCCACCCATACGTCGGCAAGTATTGCTCCCGCCGCCGCAAGAGAGTCGATATGCTCGGAGAAAAGCATGCAAGCGGGCTGACGGTGCATAGCGCACGCGCAATAAAGCACAAGACCACCCGTGGTCGAGCCTATCGTCATAGGAAGGCAAAGCGCCTTGCCCGCGGTGGGCTTACCAAAGAGATCGGGATTGTTCTGGTCCTTGCAGGTCGCAGTCTTGTCACCGAACTGGAGCGCACCCTGAAGGGATGCGAGGGTGTTAAAGCCACCGTGTGTTACAACCGCTTCTGCGGTAACGTTACCGGGAGTTACAACTCTTCCTTTAAATTCTCTCATCACTTGTTGCCTCCTTTCGTAAGCGCCGCGAGTATCTCGTCGTCGGTGTAGTATCTTGCAGTCGTATATGTTCTGAGCTTATTTGAAGACGTAATTACAGGCATCGACTTGCAAAGCGGATTGTTCATATACATAAGGGGACAAATGTAAGAGGTAATAACACCGGTCGCCTTGAGTCTTGCCGCGTAATCGGTCTTTGCAAATTCGTTAAGCACCGCCTGGGAAGCCGTAAATACGGTGGGAATAAGAACTCTCTTGTTACCCGAAGCCGCAAGTCCCGCCTCTATTCTGTCCGTCCAGCTCTTAAGCTGCTCCAGAGTCATGTGGGGGCAGCCCATAAAGCAAAGCTTGGGCTTTGCGTTCTCCTTCTTCCACATAACAGGATAGCTCGCCTTTACTCTTTCAAGCTCGGCGTCATCTATAACGTAAACCTTAGCTCCCTCTGCTATAAGCTTGTCGCCAAGCTCAACTGCCTCGGGGGTAAGACCGTCAATGTGGTAAAGTCCGACAGCTCCGTTTGATGCGGTAGCCGCGCCGAAATCCTTAAGGTAGGTGCATGCGCTCTCGTTAAGCTCGTTGCCTATCCACTTGTCAAGTCCGTAAACGTAAGGAACGTCCTCCATTACCTTCATACCGATAGCAGAGCCCAAAAGCTGCGCCTCAGGCTTCTTTTCGGTCTCTATCTTAACTATCCAGGTCGCGCGTCTGCCCTCGTCGGTAAGAAGTCCGAAATAAGGAACGTAGCCCACGATAGAGCCCATTATATCCATAATACCGGAGTTTCTGTTACAGCGCGCACCGAGAACCGAGTTCGCGTAAACCACCGCGCTCGACTCTGCCCAGGAAAGAACGTCGCCCTTCTTCGGCTTGTTTCCAACCTCGTCAAGATAGCAGGTGCAGGTAAATGCATCATCACTCATAAGACCAAGCTCACGGAGCTGCTTTTCGTAGTTCTCCTGAGTCGCGTACATAAACTTGTTGAAAACGAGATTCTGCAAAAAGTTTGCGGGCACGTTCTTGTCAAGAGGTCTCGGGTCAACCGAGAACTTCTGCTGCGAGATAGCGCCGGCATCGATAAGCTGCTGCATAAGATCAAATACAGGCGTCATCATCTTAAGACCGAATGAGGTTACAAGATGGTTGTACTCGCTTGTAACGGGCACCATCTTCTCCGCGCCGAATGCGTCACCGTACATAACCAAGGTCTTCATAACCTTGGCAAGAGTTTCACCCTTAGCGCCGTCAAGTATTTCTTGCTGTTCTTTATTAAGTATCATAAAAATATTTCCCTTTCTATTGAAAGTTTTTGAAGGGGCTTGGGGAAACCTTTTTTCAAAAAGTTTCCCCAAACGCGTTCTTCCCTTAAATCTTCATTGCTACGTCCCACGCTCCCCAGATAACGGTGCGGAGGTTACCAACCGCTGCAGCGTCACCGATAACGTGAACGTGAGCCGATTTCTTTTCAAGAGGAGCAGGATTATATCCAACCGACAGAATTACGGAGTCTGCCTCTATCTTCTCTTCACATCCGTCCTTGTGCGTAACGGTAACGTATCCCTCACCTATCTCCTTTACGCGGGTCTCAAGATGTACGGGAACCTCATTCGTCTTAAAGAAATCACGGAGATAGCTTGTATTTGCAAGGCAGATACCGGGAGTTGTTACAAGGTCGTCCATCATCTCAACGATAGTGGGCTGCTTACCCTGAAGATAAAGCTCGTACGCGATCTCACAACCGGTAAGACCGCCACCGATAACCGTTACCTTGTCGCCAACGGTCTTGTTGCCAAGCAGGAAGTCAACAGCCTCAATAGCGCTCTCAACGCCCTTTATCGGAATTCTTCTTGCAGTCGCGCCTGTAGCGATGATGACCTCATCCGCGCCAAGCTCCTTAATATTCTTTACCTCGTGGTTAAGCTTGATATCAACGGGATATTTTGCGATCTCACGGATGTACCACGCGATAAGCGCCTTATCCTTTTCCTTGTATGAGGGAGCGGCAGCGGCAATGAATACACCGCCAAGCTTGTCGGTCTTTTCGTAAAGAGTTACCTTATGTCCGCGCTTAGCGCAAAGGATAGCCGCCTCCATACCGCCGATACCTCCGCCGACGACAGCAACCTTCTTAGCCTTCTTTGCGGGCTTTACGCTATATTTTTTGGACTGCATTGTCTCGGGATTGAGCGCGCAGCGCGCAAGACCCATAGTGTCCTTGAGGTCCTGAGTATTCGCGTGTCCCTTTGAGGACGAGAAGTTAAAGCAGCCAGCATGACAGCAGATGCAGGGCTTGATGTCCTCAACTCTGTCCTCGATAAGCTTGGTTATCCACTCGGGGTCAACAAGGAACTGACGCGCAACACCCACACCGTCGATCTTGCCCTCTGCAACCGCCTGAGCGCCGACCTCGGCATCCATTCTGCCCGCGCAAACTACGGGAATATTTACAAATTTCTTTATGTGAGCAACGTCCTCAAGATTGCAGTTTTCGGGCATATACATCGGGGGGTGAGCCCAGTACCAGGAGTCATAGGTGCCATTATCTGCGTTAAGCATGTCATATCCCGCATCCTCAAGATACTTTGCCGCCCTCTCGGACTCAGCCATATTTCTTCCAACCTCAACGTAGTCCTCTCCTGGCATTGCGCCGTAGCAGAAGCCCTTCATCTTGGACTCAACGGAATAGCGGAGGGAAACGGGATAATCGTCACCGCAGGCCTCCTTGATAGCCTTGACCACCTCTGCCGCAAAGCGGTAGCGATTTTCGAAGCTTCCACCGTACTCATCTTCGCGCTTGTTGAAGAATTCGATCGCAAACTGATCAAGAAGATATCCCTCGTGTACCGCATGCACCTCGACACCGTCAACGCCGGCATCGCGGCAGAGCTTTGCGGTCTTAGCAAAAGCCTCAATGATCTCGTGGATCTGCTCCTTTGTCATCTCGGGGCACTCAATATCGTGCGCCCAACGGGAGGGCTGAGGGCTGGGGGAAGCCAGCTCGTGCGATGTATCAATTACGGGCTTCAGAATAGCGCGTGTAAATTTATTTTTGTGCAAGGGCGCAATAAGCTCGGTAATAGCCCAGGAGCGACCCATTCCGGCGGTAAGCTGAATAAATAGCTTCGCCCCGGTTTTATGTATCTCGTCCATAAACTCGCGAAGATCCTCAAACATCTTCGGGTTCTGCCAGAGCCATTTTCCCCAGAAGGTGTCACGCAGAGGCGCGATTCCGGGAATAATAAGTCCAACATTGTTATTTGCTCGCTCAAGAAAAAGCTTTGCCGCCTCCTTGTCAAAATGACAGCCGCCAAGCTCAAACCAACCAAAAAGCGACGTTCCGCCCATAGGACACATAACAATGCGGTTTTTGATCTCCACGTTGCCAATTTTCCACGGTGTAAACAAGGCCTCGTATTTCTTGTCCATGTTATCCATAAAGAAAACCCCTTTCATTTTTATATACAATTCTATTTTACACCAATTTATCAAATAAGTCAAGTAATCAACATCTTCTAAAGACAATTTTTGACAAATTGTCCAAACGCCCGTAAATGCCCCTAAAAACAATTTAGCAAGCTAAAGTTTTTTCTTAAAATCCGTTGACAAGAAAGGCTTATAGTGCTATAATTTATAACATATATTTCATAGTGAGGTAACAGACATGGAAAAGAAGCAGATACCTTATAAAATATACATAGAAGAAAGCGAAATGCCGCGCGAGTGGTATAATCTCCGCGCGGATATGATAAATAAGCCCGCCCCCCTGCTCGATCCCGTGACACACGAGAAAATGACTGCAGAGGACCTCGCAGGCGTTTTTTGCGACGAGCTTATCGCGCAGGAGCTTGACGATACGACGGCATATTTTCCCATTCCCGAGGAGATACGCAGCTTTTATAAAATGTACCGCCCCGCACCTCTTGTAAGAGCATATTGTCTTGAAGAAAAGCTCGGCACACCCGCAAAGATCTATTATAAATTTGAGGGAAATAACACCAGCGGAAGCCATAAGCTAAACTCCGCTATCGCACAGGCATATTATGCTAAAAATCAGGGCCTTGTCGGTGTAACAACCGAAACAGGCGCGGGACAGTGGGGTACAGCCCTCTCTATGGCATGCTCCTACCTCGGACTCGACTGCAAAGTGTATATGGTCAAATGCTCCTATGAGCAAAAGCCGCACCGCAGAGAGGTAATGAGAACATACGGCGCGTCTGTCACCCCCTCCCCCTCCAGCGAAACAGAGGTAGGACGAAAGATACTTTTGGAGCATCCCGATACCGTCGGAAGTCTTGGCTGCGCAATATCGGAGGCGGTTGAAAAGGCAACAAGTATGGAGGGCTACCGCTACGTGCTTGGAAGCGTACTCAATCAGGTAATGCTCCACCAGTCAATAATCGGAATTGAAACCAAGATCGCGCTTGATAAATACAATATAAAGCCCGACGTCATTATCGGATGCGCCGGAGGCGGCTCAAATCTCGGCGGTCTTATCGCGCCCTTTATGGGTGAAAAGATCCGCGGCGAAGCAGACTACCGCATAATCGCCGTCGAGCCCGAATCCTGCCCCAGCTTTACACGAGGCAGGTACGCGTACGATTACTGTGACACAGGAATGGTATGTCCCCTCTCTAAAATGTACACACTCGGCTCATCCTTTATGCCTGCCGCAACCCATGCTGGAGGCCTCAGATATCACGGAATGAACTCCACGCTCTCCCAGCTCTACGCAGACGGACTTATGGAAGCAACCACCGTCAAACAGACCGAGGTATTTGCGGCTGCGGAGGAATTTGCGCGCGTCGAGGGTATACTCCCCGCCCCCGAATCCTCGCACGCGATCAAGGTCGCGCTTGATATCGCCAAGGAGTGCCGTGAAACGGGCGAAGAAAAGACCATCGTATTCGGACTCACGGGTACGGGCTACTTTGATATGATGTCATATGAGAAATTCCATAACGGAGTGATGAAGGACTACCGTCCCACCGATGAGGAAATCCAAAAGGCCTTCGATAAGCTTCCCGTAGTGTAAACCATTTATAAACATCTCTACAAAACACAAAAAGCATCTCGCATTCAGCGAGATGCTTTTTCTTTTATGCCATCTGATTCAATACAGTGAAAACCACAGAGATCAAAAGGAATCCGATTCCCACAAAAAGGAATGTAAACAAGGTGCTCTTGTCCTTATCCGCTCTTTTTTCTCTTTTCTTCACCTTATAATCATAGAAGGTGTCGGAATTCATTTTCGCGCCGGGAATAAGCGTACCGCCAACGCGCGACATCGCGTACCCGAGCATATCAAAAAATCCATCCATGCTGACCCATATAATTCCTGCGGCAGACACGTAGACTGCGCCGGGAATACATGTTGCGTCAGCAAGTATACGGTATTTCTCCGCCATGGATTCCTGTGCAAAGAAATCACGCAGCCACATAATCACAAGGAAGGCCACAATGCCGATACCTGCGACTATAAGGCATTTTACAAGCATTTTTTTGGTGTTGCTCATACACCGAACTCCTCTTTGTACTTCTGCTCCTCTTCATCGTTACAGTAAACGAAGTGACCGGGAAGCACCTCGCGGAGAGAGGGCTTTTCGGTAGAATAATCATGATCCTTAAGAGCATTATATGTTATTCTGCGACGCTTCTTCTCGCTGTGCGGGTCAGGCTGAGGAATAGCCGAAAGAAGAGAACGTGTATAGGGGTGCATAGGATGCGCGAAAAGCTCATCCGAGCTTGCAAGCTCAACGAGGTTACCGAAGTACATAACACCGATTCTGTCGGAGAAGTACTTTACGACCGAGAGGTCGTGCGCGATGAAGAGGATAGTAAGACCAAGTGTCTCACGAAGCTCGTTGAGAAGGTTGATAACCTGTGCCTGAACCGAAACGTCGAGAGCCGAGATAGGCTCGTCTGCAATGATCATATCAGGACGCATGATAACAGAGCGCGCGATACCGATTCTCTGTCTCTGTCCGCCGGAGAACTCGTGTGGGTAACGGCCGGCATGCTCGCGTACAAGTCCGACAAGCTCAAGGATCTCGTATACCTTTTCCTCGATATACGCCTTATCCTTCACACCGTTTACAACAAGACCCTCGGAGATGATCTCCTTAACGGTCATACGGGGGTTAAGCGAAGCAATAGGATCCTGGAAGATCATCTGGATCTTCGTTACAAGCTCCTTGTCACAGTGCTTGTGATCATGGATAGCGCTTGCCATTTCCTTCTTCTGCTCGTTTATAAACTCATGGATTTCTTCAGTTTTCTGTTGCAGTCTTTCCGCAGCCTCGGGAGTTCCCTCAGCCTTGCATTCTGCCTGAAGCTCTTTAAGCTCCTTGCGCGCGTTTTTGATAGCATCCTTGTAGGATCTTGTTCCGGCGGCAATTCTCTGTCCCTTGAAATAAATATTACCGGAGGTAATATCATAAAGGCGTATAATGGAGCGTCCGGTGGTTGTCTTACCGCATCCCGACTCACCGACAAGGCCGAATACCTCGCCCTTCTTGATGTCGAAGCTTACGTTGTTGACCGCCTTAAGCTCGCCCTTTCCCATCTTGAAGAATTGGCAAAGATTTTCTACGCGAAGAAGAACTTCATCATGCTTCTCACTCATTCTTGCCACCTCCATTCTTTGTCATACGCTCTATTCTGTCCGTAATAATACGGGGAGGCTCCACCTTGGGCGCATTAGGATGCAAGAGCCATGTAGCCGCCCAGTGAGTATCATTTACAGGGAACTCAGGGGGCTGCTGCTCAAAGTCTATCTTAAGCGCGTACTTGTTACGTGCCGCGAAAGCATCTCCTACGGGAGGATAGATCATGTTGGGGGGAGTTCCGGGAATAGCCTCAAGCTTTTCCTCTGTATCAAGGTCGGGCATAGAGGAAAGAAGCGCCCAGGTGTAAGGATGACGGGGATCGTAGAAGACGTCGTCAGCCGTACCGTACTCAACTATCTTACCTGCGTACATTACCGCGATCTTGTCGGAAATATTAGCAACGACACCAAGGTCGTGTGTAATAAAGATTACAGAGAGATTTCTCTCCTTTTTGAGATTGTTGATAAGCTCAAGGATCTGCGCCTGAATAGTAACGTCAAGAGCAGTCGTGGGCTCATCACAAATGAGAATATCGGGGTTAGCGGAAAGAGCGATAGCGATAACTATTCTCTGTCTCATACCGCCGGAGAACTCAAAGGGATACTGGTTATAACGGATTCTTGCCTCCGGAATACCAACCTCCTCCATGAGCTTAATTGCCTTTTCCTTAGCCATTCTCTTAGTAAGCTTGTAAACTACAAGAGAAGCCTTTTCCTTAAGGTAATCGATAAGGGAGATCGCCTTTGCCTGCATATCAACGCTGCCGGCGTTCTCGATGTCCTTTTCATATCTTACCTGAATATTGTTGATTATCTTAACGATATTTTCAGCAAGCTCGTCTATATCGTAGATAGTTGCGGGAACGACCTTCCAGTCCACAGTCTTGCCTCTTGCGATAAGAGCTTCTCTCTTCTTGCTCTGCTTTTCAAATCTTGCCGCCTCGCGGGGATTATTTGCAATAGCAAAGAAATACTTGTCAATCGCATTATCAAGAGCAGTGCCGAACGTATATGTCAAGCTGTCCTTAACGGTATCAAGGCGATCTATGCAGTTCTTTACAAGCTCGGAGATAGCCTTTGCACGGGCCTTTGCTCCCTGCTTGTCAAATCCACCTGCCGCAAAGTATTCCTTAACCTCGGGAAGAGCCTCAAGAACCTTCTTTTTAGCCTCAATGGACTTTACAAATGAGTGCTCGATACCTCTTGTCTCAAAGAGGATAAACTCACGCATAAAGTTCTCGTCAAGATATTTGAGCGTCATCTCGTTAAGCTCAGCGATAGGCATATCGGTGAGATTTGCCTCAGGATTCTTCATAGCGTAGAATCCTATGCGGAAGAAGTCGGGACGTTCAAGTGATATAAGGCCGGACAAGAACTCCTTGAGGCTATTAAGAGCCGTAACAAGGCCCTCAAGATCAAGATCCTTCTTTCTGCGAGCCTGAGCCTTATATTCAGACACGATCTGAACAAATTCGTCCACCGTCTCGTCGCATCCTGCGGTCAAGAACATATTCTTGACCTCGGGGAGAGACTTAACGATCATACCAAGCTTGTCAACAAGGTTGACCTTCTGCTTTTTCTCAATAAGGAACGCGAGATCCTCGATGTCCGCAACAAGCTCCTCTGCCTTGTTGTACGCCTCGTTGTACGCAGTTTCGTACTTAAGGCCAACGATATTAAACTTGTCAAAGGTCGTGATCATCTCGGCGATAGACTTTTCAGACTCTGCGCCCTCGACCTCAACGAGGTTCTGCTTAAGAACCGCAAGCATATCGTTGAATTCCCTTCTGGAAACTCTACGTGTAGCCTTGTTCTTAAGGAGCATAGCCTCTGTGATCTGTCTACCTATCTTGACGATAGGGTTAAGCGAGGAAAGGGGATCCTGGAAGATCATCGCGATCTTATCGCCTCTGATCTTGTGCATCTCCTCCTCGTCTATCTTCAGCAGGTCCTTACCGTCGAAGAGGATCTCTCCGCCCTCAACGATAGAGTTTCCTGCCAAAATACCAAGGATTGCCTTGGAGGTAACCGATTTTCCGGAGCCCGACTCACCAACGATAGCAAGCGTCTCACCTCTCTCAAGGTCAAAGGAAATATCGCGAACCGCCTTCAGCGTACCCGTCTGGGTGCGGAAGGATATCTTCAGATTATTAACTTCAAGTATTTTATCCATTGATTAATCCTCCACTCCGCGCAACGACGGGTTGAACGCATCACGAAGACCGTTACCGAACAGGTTGAAGCTTATCATAAGCAACGAGAGGAAGAGCGCGGGGAAAAGCATAACGTGAGGCTTTTCCGTCCAGATTCCCTCTGCCTGAGCAAGAACGGTACCGAGTGATGTGCTTGTTTTCGAGTTAAGGTTAACGATACCAAGGTAGGTAAGCATAGACTCAGAGAAGATAACTCCGGGAATTGCAAGTACCGAGGACGTTATGATAGTACCCAATGTATTGGGGAAAATATGCTTCCAGATAATACGTCTGTCTGTTGCGCCAAGCGTTCTTGCCGCCATAACGTATTCCTGATTCTTAAATCTGTAGAACTGTGTTCTTACAAGACCGGCAGTACCAATCCAGCCCGTCAGCACGAATGCAAACAGTAAGCTTGGTATAGGACCGGCTTTTGCGGCCAGGTGTATCTGGAACAAGGTCGAAACGACGATAAACGGAACACCCGACAAAATATATACGATGAATTCCATTATAAGGTCGGCTGCTCCGCCGTAGTATCCTTCAATAGAGCCGTAGCCTGCACCGATAATAAAGTTGATTGTAAAGATAGAAATTGCGAAGAGCAAGCTGAGTCTGAGACCCATTGCGATACGCTGTGCAAGGTCGTATCCGGAAACGTCGGTTCCGAAGATAAACTCAGGCTCAGGACCTGCATCCTCCAAACCTTCGCTGTGGAGATAACGGTAGTAGTTGTAGTAAAGAACTCTTACCTCAAGCTCGGCAGTTTCCGCGCTGGATCCGCCTCCCTTATATCTTCTGTACTGAAGGTCTCCCTTATTGTACTCGCCGATAGCATCAGATCCATCGTATTTATAGCGGAGATAGTTGTCCTCAAGTACGATTTCGTCAACAGTATCGTATTTGATCTTTACCGACTTTCCACTCTTGTTAGTACGAAGAGGGTTACCCTTTGCGTCAGCCTTGTACCACCAGTTTGCGTCTGTTTCCGCAAGCTTGTTGGTCTTTGTATCAATAAGAGGGTAGAGGAGCTGAACGCCGGTAGCTTCCTGCCACTCGACCATCTTCTTATACTCATCCTGAGATACCTGCTTGTAGATAAATCCTACCGCAACGTACTCGTCAATAGAAGCGTAATATATATTGTTGACGTCCTTACCCTGCTGGATCTGCTCCACCCTGTCAAACTTTGTGATAGGCTGGAGGGGATTGTCCATTTCAACGACCTGCTTCATGTTCAATGTGTTGTCACTTCCAAAGCCCTCCGTAGCGGCAAGTCCCTTTGCAAGCTCATTGATATACTGACGCTCGTTAAAGTCTTTAGCCACGTCACCGGTTGCGATGCCAAACTGTGACAAGAAAAGGCTTCTGGGGGTCTTCTTTGCATAGTAGGTATCGAACTCTGTACCTGTACCGGTATCAAAGAAAGGCATAACCACCGCGAAAATAACGATCAAAAGAATAATGAACGCCGCAACGATAGACGCCTTGTTCTTACGGAAGCGGTTCCAAGCGTCTCTGAAATAGCCTATCGGCTTGTCGTCAAATTTCTGGTCCTTAATACGATCTCCAACGTTGGCAAGAACCAGCTTTTCCTGTGGGATCGAATCAATATTAATATTTTTTGCCATATTATCTCTCTCCCATTCTGATTCTCGGATCAATGAATCCGTAGCTTATGTCAACGATAATACCCGAGGCCAGGCCTATCAAGGTATAGAAAATAGAGTCCATCATAAATACGTCGTAGTCGCGGGTAAAGATAGACTGGGTGTAGAGCGCGCCTACACCGGGGATCGCGAAGATCTGCTCAATAATAAGCGAACCGCCGAGAATTCCGACGAAGCTTCCAAGGATTGAGGGAAGGATCGGAACCATCGCGTTCTTAAGAGCATGGCGCGTAGTAGCCTGCGCGCGTGTCAAGCCCTTGGTACGAGCGAGGAGCATGTAGTCCGATGTCAATGTCTCGGTAAGCTCTGCTCTTGTGAAACGGCAAAGTCCCGCTATCTGACCAAAGGAGAGCGCAAGTATCGGGGGGATCATACTGTAGAACATGGTCCAGCTAAACCAGCTGCCGCCCGCGTCGTTAAGTGACGAAATCGTAGCCGGGAACCAGTCAAGCTTAAAGTACAGGAAATACTGTACCAAGAACGCGTAAACGTAGCTGGGCACCGATACGAACAGAATAACGAGAACGCTTATAAGATGGTCCTGCCACTTGTTCTTCTTGATAGCAGCGTAAATACCGAGCGCGATTCCGAGCGGAACAGCAAAAAGAAGAGAGTAGAGGTTTACAAGCACAGTAGGAAGAAGTCTGCCCGAGAGGAGGTCCCATGCGGGAGTAGTCTTCTTTATTACCCAAGAGGTACCGAAGTCAAACTCGGTAAATATTCCCTTAAGATATATACCGTACTGGACAAGCATAGGCTCGTCGTATCCGCGCGCCTCCCATATGTCCTCTATCTGCTGCTTCTGTGCCGCCGTAGCGCCCTCAGGGGGAGACATAGGCAACGCTCTGATGAGTACGAAGCATATCGTAGTGATACAGAATACCGCCACAAGCATCAGCAATATTCTTTTAAATACGTATTTTACCATTTTTACATGCCTTTCAAATGCTTTTTAAGGGATTGCCCAAAGGACAACCTAACCTTGGAAAAATCATGCCAAAACAAAGGCCGCAAAAGCCGTACTCTTGCTCCGCTTTGGCACAATTTTCCCAAGGTTAAGATAATATATTTTCTTGTGTTAGCGGGAATATAGTCATTAGATAACCTTCCCTTAAACACCAATTGTCGGGTAACGGGGGAAAATCCCCCATTACCCGCAATTATTTGCAGAAATATCTAAATCTAAGATCTAAATATTACTTGTAGTTGAGTGTTCCACCCTGGCTTGCAACGTATGCTGCCCACTCTGCATCATTGTAGTTGTAATCCATGATACGGAAGCCGCCGAAGCCGTACATAATGTTGTAGCTGTCGGTGTAGTTCTCGATCTTGTAGGATGCAAGCGAGCAAGATGTTGTGATCGCGAGAGGAATTCTGTAGTACTTAGCAAGGAACTTCTCCTCCATTGCCGCGGTAATAGCAAGCTTGACCTCGTTGGAAGCCTCAGCGTACTTACCTGTACCGATCATGGAGTTACCCCATTCCTGCCATGTCATAGTAACAGCTTCACCCTCAATTGTGAGTGTGAGTGTCTCAGACTTAGGATCCCAGCAACCAGCCTCGTTGATATCGTACTGATCGGGATCTGTGTAAACCTGCATGTTTCTGAAGGGATAGAACGCAGCTCCACCCCATGCACCGTAACCGATTGCGTAGGAACCTGCAGCTGTATCGCCGTAACGGTCGTTAATGTTTCCGAGAGGCTCGAGAGTAACTGTGCCGAAGCCGCTGCCTGCAACTGCTGCGTTGAGGTACTGCTGAATGAGGTCGCACTGCTTGGTGTCGTCCTCTGTAAGAGCACCCTTAGCCCAACCGATCTGGATCTTGATCTCTGCGCCCTCTGTGTAGAGACCTGCTGCTACGAGCTCCTGGCAAGCCTTTGCCATGAGAGCCTTAGCCTCGGTAAGGTTGTAACCTGTGATGGAATCGTGTGCCTCTTCGAGAGTCTGGTAGATCTCGCCTTCGCCGTACTTAACGCCGTAGAGGTTAACGATAGCCTGCATAGCCTCCTCGCTCTTTCTGTAAGAGGAAGAAGGATCATTGTAAATATCGTAGTGATAGAGGTGGTTCATAAGGGAGAACGCAGGAGTCCATGCCTGTGTTGCTGTTACGAAGTCTGCTCTATCGATTGCGAGAGACATAGCCTGACGGAATGTCGTGTTGGAAAGAACAACAGAGTTTGCATTCTTACCGGATGCATCAAGTGCCTTGAGGTTATCTACGTTGGTGTGGAAGAAGAAGGACATTGTGTATGTCTCGTCAACTACCTGGAGTCTGTCAGAAAGCTTATACTCGTTCATTTCTGTTGCTGTGGGAGAGTAATCCATAAGCTCACCCTTAAGGAACTTCTGCTTAGCAACGTCCTGAGTCATAACGTCGATAACGACCTTTGTTGTGATGTACTGCTGGAGGTACTGACCGTCAACGGTGAACTGAGTGTAGGAAACGAGGTTGCCGTTAGCATCCTTTTCCCAACCGTACCAGTTTTCGTTTCTTACGTAAACTACCTGCTTGCCGTCCTCAAAGTTTTCCATCTTGTAAGGACCGTAGGAGATAGATGTATCCTTGCTGGTCATGTAGTCGGTGATGAGCATGCCGCCCTCTTCCTTCATACCCTTCTCGTAGAGACCCTGGTGAACAAGCCATGTGTCTGTGCAGGATGTCATGAAGTAGTTGAAGTCGATCTTTGTGTCGCAAACGTAGATGAAGCTGTAGTCGCCTGTCTTAATAAGACCAACGCCGTCAAATGTAGCGCCAACGTTCTCGTTAGTTACGTAGATACCGGCGTAAGCTTCGTATCCGCCGCCTACCTCGAGGTATGCGCCGTAGTCCGCAAGAAGGCTTGCGCCGGAGAAAGCATCGCCAACAGACTCGCCGTAAACGGTCTCATCCTTAACGGATACCCACTGAGGACATTCGTTGCCCTCTGCATCGGTGTAACCCTTTGCGCCCCAGAAGTCCCAAACGTTGATGTAAACGTCCTCAGCAGCGATAGCTGCCTCAAGAGACTCGTACTTAGTTGTGTAAGCGTTGTAGAAGCCCTCATCGAGAGAGTAGTAGTAGTCGAAACCACCTGCGATTGCAGACTCACCGGAGATGTAGAGGTTTGCTCTGTAGTTCTTCATCTTGGGGTTGAGGAGCTGCTGCATGGAGTAAACGTAGGAATCAGCATTGATGGGTGTGCCGTCCTGCCACTTAGCGTTGGGGTTAAGAGTGAACTCAAATACGTAACCGCCTGTAACTTCCTCAGCGGTCTTACCCTCGGGAAGGGTTACGTTGTACTTTGTAAGGAGGTCCTGTCTCAAAACAGTAACGTCCTTAATTGCGGTTGCCATTTCGCCAACCCACTGGTAAAGGCCTTCCTCTGTATCGAGAGCTTCGATAGTTACGAAGCCTACAGAGAGGTAACCAAGGATGGACTGCTCAGCATTGGTTTCCCATGCATGGGGGTTCCAGTTGGAACCGAGAGCTGTGGTCCAAGTGTTGTAAGTGTAGTCGCCAATCTTAGCTGCGGGAAGAACTGCGTCAGCGGGACGTACGGGAGCTATAAACTCACCCTCGAGTGTAGGCTGAACGACTTCTTCCTGGGGAGCGGGAGTAGTTGTCTCCGCACCGGGATTGGTCTGAGGCTGTTCCTCTTCCTCTGTCTTAGAGCATGCAGCCAATGCAACGGCAGACATGATCATAACGAGAGCAAGAAGGAGTGCAATCAGTCTTTTCATAATGAAAATCCTCCAATAATTTTTGCCCTGTTTTTCGGGCTTTTATAATATAGAACTGAAAAAAACATTGTTAAACGCCGCTCGGCGCCTTTCCCATCATAGGCGCTCCGCATGCGTAAATCGAACATTTCCCAATCTATTGTTTTCATTATATCATATCAGCAATACTTTTGCAACATTTTTGTTTTGGAATTAAATCTAAAAAACTTCGCTTTTTTTGCTCATCTTTGTGCATTATCAACAAAAATGCCCGTTTCTCGGCAAATTGTAAACTTTTTGTTTCTGAAATAATATTAAAAATTTTGCAACCGGTCTTGTATCAAATTGCATTTCGCGCAATAATCATTGCGGAATTTTGGCTGTAAGTGAATAAAAATGCAGTTCTTATTCACTCGGGTTTCATTTTTGAAAAAACGTCATTTTCACGCCCCGTGTTCACAAATTTGTTGCAATTGTGTGCTATTCTTATCTCATAACAAAACCAAGGAGGGCATATATCGTGTCTGACCGTAAATATGATGTTTCGGCAGTTCCCTGCCGCTCTTATAATAAGAATGAAGTAAAATCCGCGCTCTCTGCGCTCGTAGACTCGATTGGCGGCCTCGATTGGCTGGAAAAAGGCATGTGCATCGCCATCAAGGCAAACCTCGTCACCTTCGCAAGGCCCGAAACCGCAACCACAACGCACCCCTCGCTCATCTGTGCGCTCATAGAGCTGCTTTTGGAGCGCGGCGCATCGCGTGTTATAGTCGGAGATTCCCCCGGAGGGCTATATAACGCCACGTTTTTAAATAAAGTGTATAGCGTGTGCGGACTCTCCGCAGTCGAGGAGTGCGGTGGTGAGCTCAACCGCAATTTTGGGCAATGCGAAGCTAAATATGAGTCTGCCGCAGTTGCCCATAGCTTTACATATACCGCATATCTCGACGAAGCAGACGCGATAATCAACTTCTGCAAGCTAAAAACTCACGGAATGATGGGCATGAGTGCCGCGGCAAAAAATATGTTCGGTGTAATTCCGGGCACAATGAAGCCCGAATATCACTTCAGATATCCCAATCCCGCAGATTTTGCCCGTATGATAGTCGATATTGACGAGTATTTTGCGGATAAAATGAAGCTTTGTATCGCCGACGCCATAGTCGGAATGGAGGGCAACGGCCCCACGCAGGGCACGCCGCGTGAGATTGGCGCGATCCTCGCCTCCCACTCTCCGCACAAGCTCGATATGGTCTGCGCCAAGATCATAGGCCTCTCCCCGGATAGCATACCGACACTCGGTGCGGCGCGCGAGCGCGGTCTGATCCCCGACTTGATCGAAGAAATATCGGTCTGCGGCAACATAGACACACTGATAATTCCCGATTATAATAACGTAGCAGTCAGAAACAGCCTGCTTTTCGATTCAAAATCAAAGCTTTTCGGCAAGATAGCAAGAAAATGCCTTGAGGCAAAGCCCAAGGTCAAAAAGAAGGAATGCAAGAGCTGTAAGAAGTGCAAGGAGATCTGCCCAGCACAGGCAATAACCATGAAGGACGGCAAGCCCGTGATCGACCGCAAAAAGTGTATCAAATGTTTCTGCTGTCAGGAATTTTGCCCCTTCGGCGCAATGAAGGTCAAACGTCCCCTTCCCGCGCGCGTACTAAATAAATAAGGAAGAGGCGAGGGATGCGACGCAGAAACTTTTTTGAGAAAAAGTTTCCGCACCTTCAAAAAACTTCATAAGGGCTTCTATTTTAGCCTAAATCTGCCTATAATGAATTTAGTTATCAGAAACCAGAAAAAGCAGGACTTTATTTGTCCTGCTTTAATTTGTTTTCTATAGTAATGCACGATGCAGTAAGCATTCTCTTTATTCTGCCGCAAAGATTTCTGTGAGTTTTGAACGTCTGCTCGTCTATTACACCCGACGCCAAAATCAGCTTAAGCCAGCTTTCGGTTTCCGCACATTCTTTGCGCGCGATTTCAAGCTTCGAATGCATATCGGCGAGGCTTTGTGGGTATTGTGCCTCCGTTATATTGGCAAAGACACTTGATGAGGATTTCTTTATTTGGAAAATGGTATTAGCATCAACTTTATGTTCGATGCAAAGCTTGGCTATTTGAATAGCCAATTCTTCGCTATATTCTAAAAGCAAATTCCGCTTCATATCAATTATTCTCCTTCTTGCCAAATCGCGACGAAGTCGCGTATGGAATCATCCCGTAGGGATGCATGGAATCCGCAACTTGTTGCGGTATGGAATCGCGGCGAAGTCGCGTATGGAATCAAGCCGACCATGATGCACGCTAGCGCGTGATGCCATTCACGTCTCCGACGTGATTCCATACCGTCGCGTTGCGACGAATGCCATGCCAAGCCTGTCGGCTTGGATAAAAAAGAGCTAAATCGATAATCGATTTAGCTCTTTTTTTCTGGTGACCCGTACGGGAATCTGAACCCTGACGTGCGAAAGTAAAATTTATTCCTTCACCATTCTGCCGCACGTCTAATACCAAGCCGCTTTGCGGCTGGTAGTGGGTTCAGATTCGGTGAGGGGATTAGCAAAAAGAAAAAGGAGTAGCGATGCTACTCCTTTTTCTTTTTGGTGACCCGTACGGGAATCGAACCCATGTTACAGCCGTGAAAGGGCCGTGTCTTAACCGCTTGACCAACGGGCCTTATATTCACTACGGCTGTAATGAATATATGGTAGCGGAAGTCGGACTTGAACCAACGACCATTCGGGTATGAACCGAGCGCTCTAGCCAACTGAGCTATTCCGCCATATTTATTCGCCAAAACCTTGCCGTTTTGCCGAACGCTTAGGTATTATATCACATAAATACCGTTTTGTCAACATGTTTTTTCAAATTTTATAAAAAATTTTTGCGGCGTATAAAACCCGACCTTGGGGCCTTCGTTATATGAAAGCCCCAAGGCTTATTATCAGTATTTTTGGTTTGAATATACAGGAGTTCCGTTTGCCACCTTTTGGGCGTCCTCTATCACCTTTCGCACAAAGCTGTAAAGCACGTCAAAGTTTCCGTATGCCGCCTCGCTTGAGGATCCGTTTTCTCCGACCACCTCAATTGTCAGATATGCGCGTCTTTCGCTGTAACGGTAGAATCTGTATACGATCTCCCTCTCGTTGCCCTTAAAATCCGATGCCTTTATCGTGATCTTAAGAACACAAGCCTCCTCATTACCCGAAACAAAGTCATCGAGATGGCGGAAGGCATCCTTTTGGGATTCATCAAGATCCGCAAGGCCCTCGAACGATGCGGTAAGAAGGTATTTGTATAGCTCTTGGAAGTTCTGCATTGCCGTTGCGGTCTTGGACGACGCGGTAAAGCCCTCGCGCTCTATCACGTAATCAAGCAGCTTGCCGTTGCATATAACGTCCGATATATATGTCGGATTTGAAAGCACGCTCACTCTGCCGAAATCACCCGTGGCAGTATCGACAAGCACGCATATTCCGCCCTCAAGAACGTAATATTCGCACTCGCCCCATACGCCAATGGTGCATTCGGTGCTAAGCAAGCTCTGCCATTCCTTCTTTACCTTATTGTAAGCCTGCAGCGTGCCGCTCTCCTCGTCATACTGGATATTCTTATCCGTTAAGGGATAGAAGGTATCGGGATATCTTGTCAGATTTCCGTTTGAGTCGTAAAGCGGAGGGATAGTAACCGCGCGCTCCGCAAGTCTGCTTGTGGTATCATCGGCAAGGTAAACTCCGCAGCTTACTCCGTCAATGATCACCCATTCGCCGGTTTTCTTATCAATAAATACGTTCTCCCCCTTCGAGGTAACGAAAAGACTTCCCTCACCCCATGCTCCTCGGCTGTACTTGCCGTACGTGGCGTCGATCTTTTGGCCGACTGCGGAAGACTTGTTTGCGAAGAACAAGAATCCGTTACGCGTCATGAAATACGGAGATTCGTAGGCCTTTTGTCCTACCACTACCTCTCCCTGTCCTATTTGATTTCCGTTAAGATCGGAGCACAGCACCTGCGCCACGAGGACGTACTCTCCGCCGCTGTATATGACGTCATAGTAGTAATACAGTATCGCATCCGAACTGCCGTCACCGTCGGTATCCACTTGACTTGACTCGGAGAAGATGTAGTTCGTATCGGCTCTCTGACCACCGCTGTAAGACACGGGAGTTATGAGATAATCACCCGAATAGAAGGATCTCACCGCCTCGCCCGAGCTCATAAGGACGTATTTGCCCTGCTTATTCTTTTCAATAGTGTATTTTTTATCGCCGACATTTATACTTCTTCCGCTCTCGGCAATGTATCCAAGGTATTTGGAGGCGGTGTCCTCAAGCGTGAACTCCGTGCTGAATGCGGGAGACTCTATAAGTATACTGTCAACGTCGGATATATTCAGTTGGATATAGCTTTGATCATACCAATACGATTCATCCCATTCAAGGAATGCAAAGCTTGATTCCTTTATAGAGACTATCATATCATAGACCTGCGAATAGGCGTAATATATTCCGCCCTCCTGCCTTGCGCTTATTTCAACGTAATTTTCGACGTATGTCTCCTCCCCCTTCTCGTTAGTGGTCTTAAAGAAATAGGAAACCACGTACGCGGGATTAAGAAGCCCATATTCATCAAGCTCCTCGTCAGAGGGGGAAAGCTTAACGACCTCGGAGAACTCGGTCTGATAGAAGCCTTGCAGCATAAGGTCTACGTTGCCGCCGTTCAAATAATAGCCCGCATTGTATTCCATGTTGGAGAGATAAGGCACGTATGCATTCATACTGCCCTGTCTTTCCGAGGTTTCATAAAATGAGAAATCGCACATTTTTCTGCTATACTCAAGGAAAAGCCTTTCATATTCAGCCATAAATTCCTCACTGCCCGCATCCTCCGCCGTAAATTTCTCGGAGAGTGCAGCATAGATAGCGGTGTAGTCGATATCACGGTATATTATGAAATCCTTAACGTTAAAATACTCGGCAAGACCCATCTCATAGACAATCTGAGGGGTTACGAAGTTTTCTATCCTTCCGACAAGCAGCTCGTAGCCGTTGAAGCCGTCGGTAAGAGCGATCGTGGTCAATGTCAGCACGTAAACGGTTTCTCGCGCACTTTGCTCTTTCCCGTTTACGCATCCGCCCTCGTATTTTGCGTAGTATCCGTCACCCGTAACGGTAACGTCACCCACCAGCACCTTGTGATAATCGCCGTTTTTCGCGGTAATCACGTAATAGGTTGGCGTGTACTCGTATTCCACGGTGACCTCGTTGCCGTCGTCATCGGTCTCTACCCTCTCGCGCATCTCCGCGGCAAGTCCGTACTCAGCGTAGTCGACGCGTCCGTCCTCAAGCCTTACGGGACTTTCAAGTCGTCTTGACGCGACCGCGGAGCCGCACGTGCTTGCAAATTGGGCAAAGCTAAGTGAGGAATAGGGAGTATCCTCGTGTCCCTCTATAACGAATTTGTAGTTTGCATCTCTTAAGAACTTATACGTACCGTTCAGGTTGTGAACCTCAATAGACTCGATTATCTGGGACGGCTCCTTGACCGAATGCTCGTCATAGGTCATGCTGTTAAACAATGAAACGTAATAATCATAAAACTGCGTTTCGGTTCCCTCGATTTCCGGGACGACCTTGATCGTAGTCTTGCCGGTCTCTCCGTCAACGTGCACTATGGTTCCTATCGCGGTAATATAGCATTTTTCATTTTTAAAATCAACCGTTCCGCACACCTCGCCGTCCTTGTAGCAAAGAGCGTATACACCGTCTATCTTCTTGACAAGATAAACGTCGCCGTTTATATCCTCAAAGGTGTATATATCGGCAAGATAAAGCACGACTGCAAGCGCAGCAATAAGAAGCAGTATAGCCGCCGCGATACATATCGCTGCGATCCTCTGCTTGTGTAGCATATTGCTTCGCTTCACACGCGCAGGCGCGCTCAAGCCTCGGTTGGTTTCATTTTTTATAGGCATAATTGTAAAATTTTCCTTTTGCTTTTTACTGTTTTTATCTCTTCCTGCGTCTGATAACGATAACGCTACCCACGCAAAGAGTTATCATTGCGGGTATGACCGTGAGGCATATAAGCCAGGTCGTTGCCTGTGAGGTGAATATGGGATTATTCGCCGCGCCGTCTATATCGTACACGTAAAACGCCTTGAGATTGATATTCGCCGGAACCGCCTCACCACCCGTTCTTCGAAGAGCGGAAAGAATAACGTCGGTATTTCCGTACGCAGCCGAATCAAGCGCATCGTTCGACAAAAAGTCCGTTGAGGCCAAGGACAAAACGTAAGAAGAACGGTCAATGCTCGTGTAACTGCTCTCCTGCTTTATTCTTGACTCCTTTGTAACGGTCATAAGGCCGAAAAGGTCCTCATCCGCCGCTATCTCGTATATCTCTCCGCCGACGTACGCGGATGCGGTATCGTAGCTTGAGAACACGTTTGTTATCATACGGCTGACACCGTTATGATAGTATGAATAGTAGGCATATGCATCAACTCCGTTTTCTACGTCTGCAGGAACGAAATTTTTAACGTAGCTCGCAGAGGGCTTTATAGCGGTAGGCTTACCGAAAATCACCATTGGCGGATAGCTTTGACGCTGAAGGTCATACGTAAGACCGTCAGAAACGCCCTCCTCGCCATATTTTCCTACGACAATATCGCCTCTACCCACGTCGGTGCAGTTTTGTGTGTCCCTGACAGCGTAATTTTCACGCTCTCCCGCGCCGTTATCGGCTCTTGCGACAGCAATTCCCCACTCCGAGAGGTATTCCTCAAGATTTTTATGCTGAGGGGTCTCTCTTGAGCAAATATAGAAAAACGCATTGGACCCCTCAAGATATCTGTCAAGCTTGTCTATCTCGCTGACACCGTTCTCACCAAGCGACCCGTAAGCCTTAAAATCGCTTTGCGGATCGAACGTTATCATCATTCTGCAATTTTCGGGGATCTCGTCCTTTTCAAGATCAAGATACACAATATCGTATCCCGCGCCGCCAATAAGCTTTATAAAGGTGGAATATTCCTCACGCACCTTACCATCAGCATCAAAAAGGCTCTCTCCGTGGTTTGTTGTGATAGCGCAAATAGGAGATTCCGCTCTGGTAAGCGCAAGAATCATAGCGGAAAGCTTCTGCTCGCCGTTGTATGCCCAAGCGTAATCCTTGCCGTCATCCTGATAATAAAACGAGCTTGAGCTGTGAACGAGATATTCGCTTCCAAACTCTACGATAACGTCGTTTTCATATATCGTGGATGCGGATGTAGTCTTAAATTTTTGTACGGAAGAGGGGTTTTGTCTTATATTTTCATACCGCACGTCAACATATTCGGAGAATTTCTTTTCAAGTGAGCGCGCAGTTATGCTGATATAGCGCATTTTCTCGTCGCCCTCTATAATATCCTTATCCGAGCAAAAAATTATATTGACCTTGATCGGCTCCTCTCCGCGTACCGCCCTGTTCTCATTAACAGTCTTGATCATCGGAATGACCTCTGTGCTTATAAGGGCTTCGCAGGATTCGGAAAGCGTATACATCGTGGACTCTCCGTCAGCGTATCTCACCTCGGACATATCCACATACCAGAGTCCGGCGTCTGCCAAAAGCGTGAACACCAAGCCAAATATTATTACCAAAACCGTCACATGCGCGGTCACAAGCGTTATTCTCTTTCCGCTTTTCGCACGCGTGGACTTTGTTTCCTCTGCTCTGTCCATCATCAGCCTACGCCTCCTCTCTGTAAAAATACTTTGCTCATCTGTTTCTTCTCCTGACGATCACCACAGTGCCGATCGTAGCAGTCGCGATCAAGGGAAGAGCCACCATGACCACGGTTATTATAGTAGCATCGCGTGTTGTAAGACTTGAAATATCGGTCTGGCCCATAGGCTTTGATACAAGGGTCGATGGCGCATTGTCCTTACCCATATAGCGAATTATCTCGCCTATCGCCCTGCTGTTTCCAAGTGAGGCCGACTGGAGCGCGTCACCGGATGCAAAATCAGTAGATGCCGATGCAATAAGATATGATTTTTCACCGTTTGCGCAGGCCTGCTCGGTCATAGACATGAGGATAAAGTCCTCATCAGATGCGCGCGATACGGCGCGACCGTCCGCCCAGGCTACCGCGGTGGAATTAGCCGAAAAGATCGTGGAGAGCGTACGGTTCGTTTCCGCGGAAACAAAATTTCCATTCCCGTCCGCGACAAAGGCAGAGGATACCGACATATACGTCGTGTTTCCAAAGGCCGCAGGGGATTTGACCCCCTTTGCAAGCTCTGCCGCAGCTCCGCTCTGCGCGGGAGCCGCAACGACCGTGTATCCGTCACCGGTAAGCGAATTCGCGCTATCCTTCACAAGATAGCATGCCTCTATCCCCTCGTCGGTCGTCTTGTGCATATAATTTACACCCCAAGAGGACAAAAAGCCCTCAAAATTCTCAAATCCACCCGATGCAAAGGTGTCCGCGGACAAAAATACCATGTATTTTCCGCCGCTCGCCATGAACTTCTCAAGACGGGCAACCTCCGATACCTCGCTCGTCTCACCGCTCACGGTAAGATCCTTCTTGGGGTTGAATGTCAAAAGGATCTCACAATCCTCAGGTATCTCGTCAGCATAGAGATCCAGCGTTCCGACAGTATATCCCGCCTGAGCCATAACTCTGACAAGCTCCTGATCGGCAAATTCCTCGCCGTGATTTACCGTAACGTAGCACATAGGAGTGTTTTTCTGCGTAACTCTCATAAGAGCCGACGCGATGAGTATCTCACCGTTGTACGCTACCGCAACACTCTCGTAATTTACAGTTTCATAGGCGTAAAAGTCTCTGAGATCTACCGTTTCGTGCTTGTCGCCGTATACGAAAACAACATCCATAACAGAATCCACGCCATAGTAATTTGCCAAGGTAGGCTTTTCAAATACGTCAATGTAATCTATTTCGATCATATCGGTAAAAGTCTCCGCCACCTCAATAACAGAGTCGTAAACGTATTTGTACATCTCCTCGGAGCGTATATTTTCCTTTGTATCGCAAAAGATTATTTTTATTTTACCGCCGCGCTCCGACAGTTCGGGGGAAACGTATTTTTCAATGTATTTACGACAGGGATCGCTAAGCTCATACACCTGCGGCCGACCCATCTCGCCGTACATCCAATCGTACCGCAGGGACAGTACCGCCGCAATTACGTTCAGGATGACTAGAGATGCCACCACCAGAACGCAAAGCAAAAGCGAAAGCGTGCCGTATCTCAGGCGGCGCCTGCTTACATTCTTCCTCATATACCCCCCATATCAGCTCCAACGGCGCTTTTCGTATACGCGCACCGTAAGAAAAACGAAAAGAAATACCAAGGATGCGAAATAAATAATTGCGCCCACATCGAATATTCCGTTAGCGAAATTGGAGAATCGCGAGGTTACGCTTATCCAGGAGAGGACCAATCTTACAGCGTACACGTCGATAAGGGATGCAAAAAGACCGATCCCAACAAAGCCAACGATCACCGCAACGCTGATCACCGCCGCTGCAAGCTGGTTTTCGCAAAGCGAGGAAATGAACGTGCCTATCGCGATAAATACTGCTCCGATAAAGATCACACCTATAACGCAGCCCACGATCTCAGGTGTCACAGGCCCGATATTTATCGAATCGTCACCGAGATTGGCCTTTTCTGTCGCCGCGATAGCGTAAAGAGGGATCAGATTCACAAGAGACACGCCGACGCAGCCGAGGAAAAGAGTTATAGCCGCCAGGAACTTACCCAGAACCATACCCGTAATTGTGACGGGAGCGGTCAGCAGAAGCTGCTCGGTGCGTATTTTCCTCTCTTCGGAAAAAAGTCTCATTGTCAGCAAGGGGATAAGCACCACAAGCGAGTAGACCAATACAGTAAAATACGAGCTTGTATCATAGCTTCCGGAAAGGATAGTCGTCATGCAGCATAAAAGTGCCGAAAAAACGAGAAATATCCCCACAAATATGTACCCTATCGGGTTTGTAAAATAGGAGCGCATCTCCTTTTTGTATATAGCGAACATCGTGTTATGTCCTTTCAATCAAAATTCAGGCGTATCAGTCGTCAACAGAGGTCTTTGCATCCTCATCGCGCTTAAGCTCGGCATCCTTCACCATTTCACCTGCCAGCTCCTCTTCAAGCATGGTCTTTGTACGTGCCACGCGCTTTTTTGTGGTTCTCTCATAGCGGTGAGAAGTGGATTTTTCCTTTTCAGCCCTGTCAACAACGCTTATAAATATGTCCTCAAGGCTCATTCCCACAGCCTCAAGTCCGATTATCGCAAAACCGTTTTGCGCCATAGTAAAGAAGAGCTTTTTGCGAATATCCGCGCCCTGCTCGCTCTCTACCGTATAAATGTACGCATCGCCGTCGCGCTCGGTCTGCTGCTCAACGAAGCAGACACCGGGGATCGACTTTATCGCTCCAAGCACCTCCTTGCAGGGTCCGCATATCTTAACGCTCATTCTTCGGTTATTTTCGACGACTCTCGTTATATTTTCGGTTTTCTCGTCCGCGACGATCCTTCCCTTGTTGATAATAAGAATTCTGTCGCAAACCGCGGCGACCTCACCCAAAACGTGAGTAGAAAGAAGCACCGTGTGGTTTTTACCGAGAGTTCTTATAAGGGAACGGATCTCAATTATCTGCTTGGGGTCAAGTCCGACCGTAGGCTCATCAAAAATGATCACCGGTGGGTCACCGATAAGGGCCTGGGCAACACCGACTCTCTGCTTATATCCCTTCGAGAGGTTACGAATAAGTCTTTTCCTCACGTCCGCGATCTTTACAACGTCGCAGACCTCCGCTATATGCGCCTCACGATCAAAGGTGCAGCCCTTGAGATCGTAGGTAAAGTTAAGGTATTCTTCAACCGTCATATCGGGATAAACGGGAGGCTGCTCAGGAAGATATCCGATAAGCTTTTTCACCCCTATGGGATCGGCCATCATGTCTATTCCGTCAATGGATACTCTGCCCGCAGTTGCCGACAAACAGCCGGTAAGGATATTCATCGTTGTGCTCTTGCCCGCACCGTTAGGACCAAGGAATCCCACAGTTTCGCCGCGACCGATCTCAACGCATATATCGTCAACCGCCGTGTTTGATCCGTAATTTTTCGTAAGATGCTCTATTTTTATCATTTCCCGACCTCTTAAATGAGATTTATTTGCTGTTCAGTGAATGTTGCTTGCCAAAATCGGCAAGATTCCGTTCCAATATCGGGACGAAAGCAAATTTTCACAAGTAATAGTCTACCACCAATTTGTAAACTGCCTATGAACATAAATATATAATATATACTCCATTTAGCGATTTTCACGTGATTTTTCCGTGAACACATAAAAAATAGCTCCTCCCAATTGTTAGTGCCGCACCACAAGCAGGGCTATATATAGCCCTACGCCTTATTACATTATAATTTTCTCAGTCTCCTATTGACTCTTGACAGCTTTTCTGCTAAAATAGTATTTGTAGAAGTATGCATTTTAAGAGAGGAAAACTAAATGAGTAACATAACTAATCCCTCAATTTGGGAATCAGGAAGAGATAAGATCGAGTGGGTGCGCTCTTATATGCCCCTTCTCTCCTCCATTGAAGAGGAATTCAAGGCAAATCAGCCCTTCAAGGGAATGAAGATATCTATGTCGATTCACCTTGAGGCAAAGACAGCTAACCTTGCAAAGGTCCTACGCGCGGGTGGCGCAGAGGTAAGAGTTACAGGCTGTAATCCCCTTTCAACACAGGATGACGTCGCCGCAGCCCTTGTACATGAGGGATTTGAGGTAAATGCCCACCACGGAACAGACGAGGCAGGCTACACAAAGGACCTTATAAACACGATATCCTTCTGCCCGGACATTCTTATAGACGACGGTGGAGACCTTATGGCGCTTTTGCACGGAGAGTACCGTGAATACGGCAAAAACCTCATCGGCGGATGCGAGGAGACCACCACGGGTGTCCACAGACTAATGTCCCGTGAGGCGCAGGGCAAGCTCGACTACACCATGATCGACGTAAACGACGCAAACTGCAAACATTTGTTCGACAACAGATACGGTACAGGACAGTCAACCCTTGACGGTATAATGAACTCAACAAACCTTATAATAGCAGGAAAAACCTTTGTTGTCGCGGGCTACGGCTGGTGCGGTAAGGGCCTTGCCATGAGAGCCAAGGGTATGGGCGCAGTCGTTATCGTGACCGAGATCGATCCCATCAAGGCAATCGAAGCGGTTATGGACGGATTTACCGTAATGACCATGGACGAGGCAGCTCCCCTCGGAGATATATTCGTCACTCTCACAGGCTGTTCCGATGTAATCACAAAGCGCCATATCGAGAAAATGAAGGACGGAGTCCTTCTTGCGAATAGCGGTCACTTCGACGTAGAGATCAACAAGGGCGATCTTGAAGCTCTTTCGACCCGTATTTTCGATCGCAAGCCCAATATAAAGGGCTACGAGATGAAGGACGGTCGTATTATCAACCTTCTTGCCGAGGGTAGACTTGTAAACCTCGCCGCAGGAAACGGACATCCCGCCGAAATCATGGACATGTCCTTTGCAATTCAGGCAAAATCCCTTGAATATCTTGCAAAAAACAAGGGCAAGCTCGAAAAGAAGCTCTATGCAGTTCCCGAGGAGATCGATAGTGCAGTCGCGCTTTTGAAGCTCAAAACTATGGGAATCAACATTGATACACTTACAGAAGAACAGAAAATTTATCTTACAAAGGTAGACTAAATGGAACTCAGAACGACTGTTGCGGTAATTGGCGCGGGACACGCGGGCATAGAGGCGGCTTTAGCCTCAGCAAGAATGGGGCTTGACACCGTTCTTTTCACCATGTCCCTTGACAGTATCGCAAATATGCCCTGCAATCCCTCCATCGGTGGAACGGCAAAGGGACACCTCGTATATGAAATAGATGCCTTGGGAGGCGAGATGGGCCGCGCTGCGGACAAGGTCACACTGCAGTCGAGAACCCTGAATCTCGGCAAGGGCGCGGCAGTACATTCAAAAAGGATCCAGGCAGACCGCAAAAAGTATCAGGCGATAATGAAATCGACGCTTGAAAGGACCGAAAATCTCCGTCTTATTCAGGCCGAGATAACCGAGATAATCACCGAGGAAACGCCCGATAGTCCTTATGCCAAAAGGATAATCGGAGTTAAAACAAAGCTTGAGGAGATATGGTATTGCGAGGCCGCGATCATCTCTGCGGGAACCTTCCTGGACGGCAGAATATTCATCGGAAACGTCAATTACTCCGCAGGTCCCGACGGACTGCTCGGCGCAAACGGACTCACAAATTCACTTATAGAAAACGGAATCAGTATCATGAGATTCAAGACGGGAACTCCCGCCAGAGTCAAAAGAAGCACCATCGATCTTTCTTGTCTCGAGGTGCAGGACGGAGAAGTCGACCTCATTCCGTTCTCCTGGTCAACCGACCCCGATAAATTCAAGGGCCTTGAGCAGATACCCTGCCATATAGTTTACACAAACGCAGAAACCCACCGTATTATAAGGGAAAACATACATCGCTCGGCAATGTATTCGGGGCAGATACATGGCACAGGCCCTCGCTATTGCCCATCAATTGAAGACAAGCTCGTCCGCTTTGCAGAGAAGGAAAGGCATCAGCTTTTCGTGGAGCCGCTCGGAGAAAACACCGAGGAAATGTACATCCAAGGCTTTTCCACCTCTCTTCCGACCGACGTGCAATATGATATGCTCCGTTCTCTCGACGGATTCAAAAACGCAGAGATAATGCGATATGCATATGCCATAGAATACGACTGCATTGACCCCACTCAGCTCTATCCAACCCTTGAATTCAAAGGTATTTCGGGGCTTTACGGCGCAGGGCAGTTCAACGGAACGTCAGGCTATGAGGAGGCAGCCGCGCAGGGACTTGTCGCCGGAATAAACGCATCTCTCAAGATAAAAGGCAAAGATCCAATGATCCTTGAGCGTTCAAGCAGCTATATCGGCACACTTATTGACGATCTTACAACCAAGGGCACAAACGAGCCCTATCGCATGATGACCTCAAGATCGGAATATCGCCTGCTTTTACGACAAGATAATTCAGATACCCGCCTTACCCACATCGGACGCGTCGTAGGACTTGTCAGCGACGAGCAATTCAGATGCTTTGAGGAGAAACAATCCCTTATAGCAAAAGAAAAAGACAGGCTGGAATCAACACGACTTTCAAAGGAATCCGCAACCGAATTTCTCGCAAAACACGGTAAAGAACCGGCAAAATCAGGCGTTTCGCTGGCGGATTTTCTCCGTCGTCCCGACTTTGATTACGATACTATAGCAGAGATAGATACAAAACGGCCGGATCTCCCGCGTTCGGTAGTCCTCAGCGCCGCAACCGACATAAAATACGCAGGTTACGTCAAAAAACAGCTCGCAGAGGTAAAAAAGCAAGAAAAGCTTGAAACAAAGCCCCTTTCTCCCGACATTGATTATCTTTCAATACGCGGACTTCGTATTGAGGCCGCGCAAAAGCTAAATAAAATCAAGCCATTGACTATCGGTCAGGCATCAAGAATCAGCGGAGTAAGCCCCGCAGATATATCGGTGTTACTGGTATATCTCGGCATAAAATGATTATGGAATATAGAGAATACAAGGATTTACTATACAAAGCCTTCACCGAAAACAACATTGCAGACCTGCTGTGCGACGAAAGCGCAGAAAAGCTTTATAAGTTTTCAGAGATACTTATTGAAACAAACAGATCATTCAATCTGACAGCCATAACCGACGAAAAAGATGTCATTTTAAAGCATTTTGTGGACTGCGCGTCAATAATCAAGCAGATTCCACCCAATGCAACACTCGTAGACGTAGGGTGCGGGGCGGGATTTCCCTCCCTCCCGATCGCTATTTTACGTAGTGACGTAAGGGCCACATCCCTTGACAGCACAACAAAAAAGATTGATTTCATTAACAAAATTGCGCAGAACCTATCCTTATACAACGTTACTGCAATAAGCACACGAGCGGAGGATTTCGCCAAAACACACAGAGAAAGCTTTGACATAGTAACAAGCCGCGCGGTCGCGCGCCTCAACATCCTCGACGAGCTTTGCCTCCCCTTAGTTAAGGTTGGCGGCAAATTCATAGCAATGAAATCATCTCGCGGAGAAATCGAGCTGTCGGAAGCAATTACAGGTATAGAAAAGCTCGGAGGAAAGCTTGATAATGTTGAAAAGAAAACCCTTTCCTTTGACGGAGCGACAATAGAAAGAGAAACCTACGTATTCAAAAAAGTACGCCAAACCCCCTCCCAATACCCACGTAACTATTCTCAAATAGCGAAAAAGCCTTTATAAACAATAGAAAATCAACAAACATCCCTCGCGCAGAAACCGCGAGGGATGTTTGTTTCACGTGAAACATTATCGCAAAATCACACCGCGCAGAGCGTTTCACGTGAAACACTCTGCCACCAAATCGCACCGCCGTAGTATGTTTCACGTGAAACATATCCCCACGCTCCCCCCAAAAAAAGATCGCGTCGGCCGCCCCGCAAAATGCCACATTAACTCACCTTGTTTCACGTGAAACACTCAAATTCTTGTCCTTTCGACCTATTTTGCAATGCAAAACAAAAAATAATTTCAGGAAAACTATTGCAAATAACAAAAATATGTAGTATAATTATCATACAAATCTATAATTTATGACAGGAGAAGTGAAAATTGGGAAAGATTATCTCCTTTTCTAACCAAAAAGGCGGCGTCGGCAAAACAACTTCAGCCGTAAACGTAGCCGCATCCCTCGGCGTTCTTGGCCACAAGGTACTTCTTGTAGACCTCGACCCCCAGGGAAATGCCACAAGTGGCGTTGGAATCAGTAAAAAATCACTCAAAAAATCCATTCACGACGTTCTTGTAGGCAAATGCTCCGCGAAGGAAGCCATTTTGACAACAGAATTCGAAAATTTAAGCATAATTCCCGCCCACATATCCCTTGCAGGTGCAGAATACAACCTCTATCAGGGCAACGGCGCGGAAAGAGTTATGAAAAACGCGCTTGACACAATAAAGGACGAGTACGATTATATTATAATCGATTGCCCGCCCTCTCTCAGCATGCTCACGATCAATGCTATGGTGGCAAGCGACGGCATAATAATCCCCATGAAGTGTGAATTCTACTCACTCGAGGGATTGTCACAGCTCACGGTTACAATCAACAGAATAAAAGCTAACTTCAACAGCTCGCTCAACATCACCGGCATTCTTATAACTATGCACAGCCCCCGCTTGCTCCTCTCGGTACAGGTTATGAACGAGATGAAGAAGCATTACGCGGACAAGCTCTTTAACACACAGATCTCTCGCGGCGTAAGAGTTTCCGAGGCTCCGGGCTTTGGAGTCCCGGTATATTATCACGACAAGAGAAGCAAGGGCGCGCGTGAGTATCTTGAAGTCGCAAAAGAGATTGCGGAGAGGATCTGATCTCTCTGATTTCTTCATTTTATTAAATACGCACACGCGTAAAAATACAATTTAACGAATATTTATCGTCATTTGACGATTTTGGAGGTAAATAATGATTGGAGCCGGACTTGGCAGGAATTATTTTTCAATTCTTGAAGACAACATGTTTGAGGCAAAAAAGGACTCCGTCACAACGATAAAGGTAAGTGACATCGAGCCCAGACGCGATCAGCCCAGAAAGCAGTTTGACGACGAAAGCTTGCAGATGTTGGCTGATTCTATATCAATCCACGGCGTACTTCAGCCCATAATAGTACGCGAAAACAAAAATTTCCCTGATACATATGAAATAATCGCAGGAGAAAGGCGTTGGAGAGCCGCCAAAATGGCAGGCGTATCCGAAATACCCGTCGTAATCGTTGACGGAGACGATCTCAAGATCGCGCAGATCGCGCTTGTAGAGAATGTTCAGAGAGAGGATCTCAACCCCGTTGAGGAAGCCTTTGCTTACCGGGACCTTATCGACAAGTTCAATCTTACACAGGAACAGCTTTCAAAAGAGGTTGGAAAATCACGTTCGGCAATAGCGAATATGCTTCGTTTGACAGGACTTCCGGAGGAAGTTTTGGAGCTTCTCCGTGACGAAAAGATCGCCGTCGGACACGCAAGAACCCTTTTGGCACTTGAAAAAGACGAGCACATGATACTCCTCGCAAACAGAATAGCCGAGGAGGACCTTTCCGTCAGACGTGTAGAGGATATAGTCAAAAAAATACTCACACAAAAGGACATTCAGGAGCTCGAGGTCAACCGCACCGAGGCGCTTCAGAGACGAGTTTATATAAGAGATCTCGAAAGAAGAGCCATGGACAGACTTGGCAGGCGAGTAAAGATCAATCAGACCGCAAAGAAAAAGACCGTAGAACTCACGTTCGATAACGACTCAGACCTCGAGGAGGTTCTCTGCCTGCTCTGCGGAGATAATTTCTTTAAAACGATAAAATAATACGTATAAAACCCTTATGACATATACATAATTTAAGCTAAAACCCCTGAAAGGAAAAGACAATGCTTGATATTAATTATATAAAAGAAAACCCCGCCGAAGTCATCGACAGACTCGCAATAAAGGGCAAGGATGCCAAGGAAGAGATCGAGAAAATACTTGAGCTCGACGCAAAAAGACGCGCACTCATAACAGAAACAGAAGGATTTAAAGCAGAGCAGAACAAGCTCACCAAGATGATCCCCATGTATAAGAAGGAAGGAAAGGACCCCTCCCCCATCTTTGCGCAGTCAAAGGAACTCGGCGCAAAGGCAAAAGCCAACGACGAGCTTATAAAAGCCGTTGAAACCGAGCTTCAGGGATACATGTTGGGTCTTCCTAACCTCCCCGACCGTGACCTTAAGGCAGGCGGAAAGGAGAATAACGAAGCGATCAGATACTTTGGCGAGCCTCATAAGTTTGATTTTGAGCCTAAAAACCACGTTGACCTCTGCACAAGCCTCGGCCTTATCGATTACGACAGAGGAACAAAGCTTTCAGGCTCCGGATTTTGGATCTACCGCGGAATGGGTGCAAGACTTGAATGGGCACTCCTCAATTACTTTATTGATACCCATCTTGCAGACGGCTACGAGCTCATTCTCCCCCCTCACATGCTCGAATACGAGTGCGGAGTAACCGCGGGACAGTTCCCCAAGTTTGCTGACGAGGTTTACAAGATAGAGAACCCCACCGACAACCGCCAAAGATACATGCTTCCCACAGCAGAAGCAGCACTTGCATCCTTATACCGTAACGAAATTTTGACCGAGGCTGACCTTCCCAAGAAGCTTGTAAGCTACACACCCTGCTTTAGACGCGAGGCAGGCTCCTACCGTTCCGACGAGCGCGGAATGGTACGCGGACATCAGTTCAACAAGGTCGAAATGTTCCAGTATACGCTTCCTGAAAAGAGCGACGAAGCATTTGAGGAGCTCGTAATCAAGGCAGAAAACCTTGTAAAGGGACTCGGATTCCACTTCAGAACAGTCAAGCTTGCCGCAGAGGACTGCTCCGCATCCATGGCAAGAACATACGATATCGAAATCAATATCCCCTCCATGAACGGATACAAGGAGGTAAGCTCGGTCTCTAACGCCCGTGACTACCAGGCAAGACGTGGAATGATGCGCGTAAGACGTGAAAACGGCAAGATCGAGTATCTCCACACCCTCAACGGCTCAGGCCTCGCCACATCGAGAATTCTCCCCGCTCTCGTTGAGCAGAACCAGAATGCCGATGGCAGCGTTACAGTGCCCGAGGTCCTCCGCAAATATCTCGGAGTAGACGTGATCAAGAAATAAACCGCACATTTTCGGGCATCAACCAGATTTTGATGCCCGAAAGCTTAAATACACCCATAAAAGGAGACTTAAGTGTTAAGTAAACTAAACACAGGAAGTAAAAGTCTTTTCGAAGAACTGTGGGAATACTTTGACGAAACATATTTCTCTCCGGAAATACCAAGGCTTGAAAACTTCACACTTGGCACAGGAACGCTTGTTTCGCTCAAAACCATTCTCATAGGACTGACGATAGGGCTTATATTAGCATCGTTTATAACGATCTATAACAAAAAATACATAGGCAGCTTTGTTCGCAAGCTTCTAAGCGACGAGTGCCACAGCAAAGAAAGCGCAAAAACGCTCGACGAGCTCGGTTATCTTAAAAAAATAGGCGTGAGACAAGCGATCAAAACCGACAAGCCGCTTTCTCGATGGATAAGGTGCGTTGAAGAAGACGAATTCAACGAAGAAATGTCAAAAAAGCGCGCGGAATACGAGGAAGCGCATAAAAATGAACCCAAAGCGCCCAAATTCAAGGAAGTATCATTCAAAAGAGATGTAAAGACCATGCATTTCTACATTCCCGAGGAGAAAAAATACGCCATCGACGTAAAATTCAACGCCAAGGGAGCAAATTGGGTATCATTCATATTGGTAGCAGTCATTTCAATTGCGACGTGTGCGTTCTTGTCATTCGCGCTACCCGAGATCATACAAATGATCGACAACTTCATAACCGTTGTCAGCAAGTAATATAATAATTAATGCCCGTTTAACAAAAACGGGCATTAATTATTATCGAAAGGTAGCAGTTGAAAATGTGCAGTCTACATATAGCCCTATCCGCAACGATCAGTGACTCAAACACCTTAAGCGTAAACAGAAATTATCTATCCGCAATATGGGATAACGGTGCGATCCCGACTCTGATTTGCCCGGATACGTCAAAACAATATATAGACAGCGTTTGCAACACCTTTGACGGCTTTGTTTTTTGCGGAGGAGGAGATATCGATCCAAAGTATTATAAAGAAGAGCGAGGGCCAAAAACAAAAAGCATTTGCGCAGAAAGGGATCTCTTTGAGTATAAATTATTTCACGCGGCGTACAGATCGGGAAAACCCATTCTCGGAATATGCAGAGGGATGCAGATCATTAACGTTTTCCTCGGCGGCACTCTGTTGCAAGACGTAGCAGGCCATATGCAGCAAGAGAAAAAACATATAGTAACACACGAAATTATCCTGACAAATGAATCAATCATAAAATCGAACAAGGACTCTGCCACCATCTTGGTAAACTCCTTCCATCATCAGGCTATAAATAGCCTTTCCGTGGAACTGATTGCTGACGCATATAGCAAGAGCGACGGATATATTGAAGCGTTCCACGGAAGAGGGAAGAACTTTTTGTACGGAGTCCAGTGGCACCCCGAATCGATCTATAAAATCTCAAGTATATCAAACGACATTTTTAAGGCATTTATATCTGCCTGCGCGACAAAAAGAGAACTCCTACATAACACCCCAACAAAATAGGCTATATATACACCGCACACAAAACAGGGCAAGCGTTCGCTTGCCCTGTTTGTTCATTATATCATATATTATCAACGGTCGATCAGTGGATCTGCGTTCCTTCGGGTACCATGTCGTCAACAAAAATGACCTTGCAGCCGCAAGCATTGTTTGATGCCGCGAGAAGCATACCGTTGCTGTTTACACCGGTTATACGGGTAGGTGTAAGATTAGCTATAACTATGATCTTCTTTCCGACAAGCTCCTCGGGCTTGTAATCGTGCTTAATGCTGGAAACGATCACACGCTCGCCGATTCCGTCATTCAAGGTCAGCTTGTAGCATGAGTGAGATTTTCTGATCTCCTGGCACTTAACGATCTTGCATACACGAAGATCAAGCTTTGAGAAATCATCCATTGTAGCATATTCTTCCTTGATCGGCTCTACGGGATCAGGCTCACCGTAAACCTTCTCCTCAACAACAGGAGCCGCGTCAGCCTCCGCCTTAGCGTTGATAGCCTTCTCCTCGTCGGTCTCAGCATAGGAGAAGTCAAGAAGATGAACAAACCTGTCCTTTTCAATGGCATAAAGGAAAAGATAAAGTCTTGGGCCCTGCTCCTTGTCGATAAGAAGCTTGTAAACGGTCTTAAAGAACTTACCTTGAATTCCCTTAAGTTCCTTTTGGTCGGTGACTTCGGGGAAAATACGCTTGGGGATAGCATAAAGCTCCGCGTTAAGATCGTCAAGCGTGTATTCACCCTTCGCCATATAAGAGTAAAGGGAAGAGATCATTTCTTTTTCCTTATCGGAAAGCTCGCCCCAAACCTCGAAATTACGTGTAAATCGAAGCTTGTTGACCTGCTCGGGAGCACACTGTTCAAGCCAGAACTTTGCTCTGTCAAGGCGGTCAGCGAACTGCTCGTACTTGTAGGGTGTTCCGATCTTCTCAAATACAGTTTCAAGCATGGGAACGTTAAAGTCAACGATAGAACCAAGCTGAACGAGAAGTCCCATGGGAACAGTCTCAAGCTTTCTGCCCTCGATCACACAGTTGTGCATAACGGCAGCGTTGTATTCACTCGCATTACCGGAGATATACTCGTTGTACATCTTGTCGAACTCAAAATACTGACGAAGGATTCCGTCATCGAAGCAGAAATCAAAGGCTTTGACCGGCTCAGTCTTGGAATAGAGCCAAAGGATTATTTCGGGCTGATAAAGCTTCAAGAGAAGCTCGGGAGTCATGTTAAGACCGGAGGACGAGGACATCTTACCCGCAACGCCCTTGATACCGATAAACTCATATCCCTGATAGATAGGAGCATCGTGATCGTATATCTTCTTTGCGATAACCTTGGAGTTGTTGTAAGAACCTGTAGGAGCGGAATGATCCTTTCCGCCGGGCTCAAAGTCAACCTGCTCGTACTTCCAGCGCATTGCCCAGTCAACCTTCCAGCCAAGCTTGCAGTTGTAGTTTTCAAGGAAGTTAAACTTGCCGTGGTATCCGCAACGGCAGGTAAACTCCGCCTCGGTGCAGTCCTCGGAAAGGGATGTGATCTTTGTAAAGTCGGTGTGACACTCGGGGCAGAAGATGCTGACGGGGTAGTACTCAGCCTTTTCGGCATCGTGTATCTCGCGTCGCTCCTCCTCGGTCTTTGTCATATCCTTTGTCTTAAAGGAATCAAGTATCTCAAATATCTCGCCTCTTCTTCTGAGGGCGGTGAGAAGATCGGCATTGTATTTACCCGAGCGGTACATATCGGCCTGATAGCGGCACTCAAATTTGATACCGAAGGGCTTGATCGCATTGAGGAATTCCTCCTCAAAGTGCTTTGCATAATTCTCGTGGCAGCCGAACGGATCGGGAATATCAACGTAAGGGCAGCCGATGTACTTATCGTATGTGTCGCCGACGACCGCCTGAACGTTTGCGGGTATTTTACGGCAACGGTCGAACTCATCCCATGAAATGATGAGCTTAGCCTTCTTACCCTTCTTTTGGAGAGCCTTGCAAACAAAGAGAGGTGTTGCAATATCTCTGAAATTTCCTATATGAACGCTACCCGAGGGGGAGATACCCGCTGCGCAGACAAACTCCTCCTTTTCGGGGTGCTTTTGTATCAGTCTTTCAGCAATTTCTTCTGACCAGTGCATTTTTTATCCTTCTTTCAATGTATATAACTTAAAATCCACGATATTCTATCACATTTTGCGTCTCTTGTCAATAGTAAATCGAGGTAAATCACTCTCATTTATCAATTGGCGTCAATCCTCAGATTCACTCGACGCTTTTTTCTTTCTTTTAATAACAAGGAGAACTATAAGTCCGGCAAGCGCCAATACAACGACTACAACAACAATTATTACAATAACCGTCTCGGTGCTCTTGGCGGAATTTCCGTAAAGGGATACGTCAACTATCTCCACGCTTGCCTCCTCGCCGCCATCGGGAACAAGACAAAGCGCAACAGTTACCTCGTCAGAGGTGTCAACGCCATCGGTGAAATCGCCGAGATTAAAGTAGTATGTAACCTCGCCGTTCTCGGTTTTGCATTCACCGAGGTAGGTATAGGTATCAGCTCTCGTGTTCTCGTTTTTCAAAAGGACGTAAAGCGTGTCGCCGGATCCGGCGTTAAGTGTAATACCGAGATATCCTGATTCCACAATAGACTCGGCGGGAACAGACGTCGCGATAATTCCGCTTGCCTTGGATGTAAGATCGGCCTCAAGCAACCAAGCAAATCCGTCATCATTTAGCTTTCCCTGGAAGTTTTTGACGTCACCAACCGTCTCAAAGCTTGAGAGAGCCGAGGGGAAAGCCTTTTTCTGCTTTAATACAGAATCCTTCATCTGCGTTTCACCTGACTGAGCGTACTTTAAGTTATTGGTGATAAAGGAGTCGAATTCAGGAACGGTAGCGCCTGTAAGCTTGTCCGTATATTCCTTAAGCTGCGAGTTTGTGCTGCTTCCGCACATCATAAATGCAAAATACAGATCAGACCTCGTGAATTTATCGCCGTATACGGAGCCCGAGTATATAAACGCCTCAAATCCGTTCTCGGCAGCGGTATAATAAGCCATAGTGTAATACGCCGCGCAATTTTTGGATCCGGAATCGGACTGTAGCGCAAGACCGTCTATGATCATATCTCTCTTCTCGCTCTTGAATCTCATCTCGCTCTTGTCAATGAATTCCGAGAACTCGGAAATGTTCGCCGCGCCGATCTTGGAATGACTGTAGCTTTCAGAGCCAAGCAAAGCTGTAAGATCCTCTCCGCGTCCGAGATTGAGCGCTATCGCGTAGTCGTAGTCACCGCCCGCCTTTGCGGAGCTTGCAAAGTGAGACAGGAACGCCTGCGCACCGATAATTCCGCTCTTACTGTCGGATTTCCATGAGTTGTCAACGGGAACGTATATCTTCGCAGCGGAATTTATGCTCTTGAGTATATTGTTGGACATTCTTGCCCAGAAGGAGTACATTCTCTCAAAGCCCTCTGTCTCAACGTCTCCCGCGTTGCAATATTCGGGATAGTTATTGACTCGGTCGCCGATTATGTAATCGGACACCGCGTATCTTGATGCAAGAAATGCATAAAACGCTCTTGTGTATCTCGCGGTTTCTGAATTGTTGAGCTCTGGCATATAGCCCGAGATCTCCGACTCCTCAACCGTGAGTATTGTGCGAAGATATACTCGCATACTAAGCATCTCCGCCTCTTTGATCGCCTTGTCAAGCAGCTCTACCTCTTCATTGTTGTAAAAGTAGGTGATATTCTCATAGTTGAATCTTACCGCATCAGGCTCAAAATCCTTCAGAATAAGCTTTCCCATGTCCGCGTTTATCACTATATGCTCCGCGCCTATCGCAGAGGAACCCATAGGATCATTGCTTGCGATTCCCTTTATACCCGAGGTGGGAGCGGGGCCTTCGGCCTTGCCCGCAACAGATTCGGGGTTTGTTATATAAGCAAAATCGGTCAACGCGGAATATTTTTCACCGTGCTTTTCTGCCAGAACGAACGCGCTCGCAATTCGCGATGCACCCAAATCATCAGTGAGAGAAAATTTGAATGTCATATTCTTTTTGGCCTTGGCCTCGGCGACAACACTTGCGTTTTTAAGTGATCCGCTCGACTGCATCTCGGACAGTGCCAGGATATACACCGTGTCCTTGGCGTGTTCGGAGGCATATGCCTCCTCAAGGGTCGCCTTAAGAGCAATCTGCCCGTCCTTTATTTCTACCGACGAAATGCCGGTAACCGACTCTTCCTCCTCGCAGGCTACAAAGATGAATGCCGAAAGCAGCATCAGCGCAGCCATTATAATGCACAATAATGTTCTTGTTCTTTTCATTTCGATCTCCAAGATTTATTTTTTCACTCTCGGCACTCTGGCTGAGATAAGACATAAGCATTCGTATTCAATGGTGTCGGCAAGCTCGGCCAATTCTCGCAGAGCGTCAGGAGTATCACCGAAAAGGATAACTCGGTCGCCGACCTTAACGTCAAGTCCGGTAACGTCTATCATACACTGATCCATACATATCCGACCGATTATTTTCGCTTTATACTTGCCGGATCCGGTCAATACGGTAACCTCCGCGCCGGAATACTTACGCAAAAATCCGTCCGCATAGCCTATCGGAAGGGTAGCCACAGTCGTTTTCTTGTCAGTAACGAATGTACCGCCGTAGCCTACCGGGCTTCCCGCAGGCGCGTCGTGCAGATGCGCAACAACAGATGATAGAGACATTACGGAAGAAAGACCTATGTCACCAAAATGCTCCGATGGATATACTCCGTACAGCGCTATACCAAGCCTGACTCCGTCAAGATGATATTCGGGGAAGCGCAGTGTTGCCGCGCTGTTGCATGCGTGTGAAAACAGCTTTATTCCGCGCGAAGAAAGGATTTTACAAACCTTATCAAAGCGGCGCGCCTGCTCCCTGGTAAAGCTTTCGTGCGAAAGCGTATCGGCGATGTATCCGTCAGCCTTTGAGAAATGGGTAAATATCCCCTCAACCGAAAGGCCGTCAAGGCGAGCGATCCGCTCCGCCTCATCTGCGGCAGATTCACAAAGGGAATCATCGCCGGCGCACAGACCTATGCGATTCATACCTGTATCGATCGCAATGTGTACGCGAAGCTTGCATTTTTTATCAATCGCCGAGCGCGACAGACTCTCTGCGTGGGCAAGACTTACCGCAGTTTGAATTATGTTGTTTGCGGCAAGGAATGGGACGTCAGAGGGATCCGTATACCCAAGAATGAGAACATCCGCATCCGCCCCGGCCCTCAGACAAAGCTTGCGGACCGACGTAGCCTCCTCTGTGCAGGAAACGGCGAAAAAGTCGCATCCCATGTCAAGCAGCGCAGGCACACATATCTCCGCTGTATGTCCGTAAGCATCCGCCTTAACAACGGAAATAGGCCTTGACCCGCCTGACAAGGAAGAAAGAAGCGTATAATTGGCTCTCAAAGCATAGGTATCCACGATGCACATATTCCTTCTCGTATCTGTTTTGGGCATAGTATCGTAAAGATAGCAGGGCTGCATAACACGTCTCCTTTCCGTCACCGCAGGACAATATCATAATTAACCATTATAATTATAGCACGCTGAAATAAATATTGCAATAAAATTTAGGCAAATAAAAATATTTTTCTCAAAACGAGATACAATAATAAGCATATAACGGCTTCTCGCCGCATAAAATCAAGCGATAGCATATAAAAGATATAATTCGGGAGGTATCTCGCTGTGAAATCAAATACCGCAACTATGGCATTTTTGCTTCTTTGCATTATAATTTTCGGTTTTGGAATGAACGCGTGCGGAGGCAATGCGACACGCGATAGATTTGAATATACGGAGCGCGATCTGAATGCAAAAATAAACGGCACCGTCGACGGAGACGATGTAAATGTTGTACTAAAAAGCCGTCCTGACGCGGGGCAGGGAGAATATGACCTTACTCTGACATTCGAGTCACCCGACGCGCTTGGCGGGCTCGTCATATCACACAATACAAACGGATCATACGAAGCAAGGCTTGGGGAGCTCATCATGCACGATTTCAAGGCGGATGGACTTTTTGAGCCTTTTTTGACGCTCCTTTATCACGGGGAGATAGCATCCGTATTCCGTGACAGCGAGGGACACACAACGTTTTTTGTAAAGCAAGAGGGCATAGACCTCGAGTATTTGTTTTTGAAGGGGAGCGAGTATCCGTACAGCATAAAGGGAAGTTTGGGAGATAGAAAAATCGAGCTTTTTGTGCAAAGACTTGATCTTTCATAAAAGAGCCGACTAAATATTTGCGCAATAAAAAGCAGGTTTTTATTGACAAGGGGGAATTTACAAGGTATAATATATCTGTATTTAATCCATACAGGAGGATCTTTAAATGGAAATGGCAAGAAAGCAAGAGCTTGCGGTTATCGCCGAGAAGATAAGACTTGGCGTAATCGAGGCCACACACGCAGCAGGCTCGGGACATCCCGGCGGCTCCCTCTCTATCGCAGATATCCTGGCGTACCTCTATTTTGAGGAGATGAACGTCAACGTTGAAAACAGCAAGGACGAAAACAGAGACAGATTCGTTCTCTCCAAGGGACATACCGCTCCCGCACTTTACTCGGCATTGGCGCTCAAGGGATTTTTCCCCTACGAGGAGCTTTTGACTCTCCGTAAGAACGACAGCCGTCTTCAGGGCCACCCCGACATGAAGGGCATTCCCGGTGTCGATATGACTACGGGCTCTCTCGGTCTTGGAATTTCCGCTGCATGCGGAATGGCGCTTGCAGGCAAGCTTTCGGGTAAGGATTACAGAGTTTATACCATCCTCGGCGACGGCGAGAGCGAAGAGGGACAGGTATGGGAGGCATCAATGTTTGCCAACCACTATAAGCTTGACAACCTCTGCGTTATAATCGACTCCAACGGTCTTCAGATCGACGGACCCGTAGCGGAGATCATCGGTCCCGCCCCCTTCGAGCCTAAGCTTGAAGCGTTCGGATATAACGTTATCACAATCGACGGTCACGATCTTGACCAGATCGAGGCGGCATTCCGCGCGGCAAGAGAATGCAAGGGCAGACCCACCGCTATCGTGGCTAACACGGTAAAGGGCAAGGGCGTATCCTTTATGGAAAACAAGGTCAATTGGCACGGCGCGGCACCCAAGGATGCAGATTATGCCGTAGCGGTTGAAGAAATCAAGGCAAGGATCGGAGGTTAAGACGATGGCAGATAAGATAGCGACAAGAGAAACTTACGGCAACGCCTTAGTCGAGCTTGCCGATAAATATGATTTTGTGGTGCTTGATGCAGACCTTGCAGAGGCTACCAAAACAATAAAGTTCAAAAAGGCACATCCCGAGAGATTTTTTGATTGCGGTATTGCAGAGGGTAACATGGTGAGCGTTGCGGCAGGACTTGCGGCAGCAGGCAAGATGACTTTCGTGTCCAGCTTCGCGATGTTTGCGGCAGGCAGAGCATACGAGCAGGTAAGGAATAGCGTCGGATACCCTCATTTGAATGTAAAAATAGGTGCAACCCACGCTGGAATTACCGTTGGCGAGGACGGCGCAACACACCAGTGTATCGAAGATCTCGCTCTTATGAGATCGATACCCGGCATGACAGTAGTAAACCCCTGCGACGCAGTTGAGGCTCGCGCGGCTATCGAGGCGGCTATGCAGACCTACGGCCCGTTCTATCTCCGCTTTGGAAGATTTGCAACACCCATTCTCAACGACGGGGAAAGCTATAAGTTTGAGCTTGGAAAGGGCGTAATGCTCCGCGACGGTAAGGATGCAACAGTAGTTGCAACGGGATATATGGTCCATCTTGCTCTTGAAGCGGCAGAGGAGCTTAAAGCAGAGGGTATTGACGTAAGAGTTATCAACATACATACCATCAAGCCCCTTGACAAGGATATCGTTGTTAAGGCAGCTCGCGAAACAGGCGCGATCGTAACCGCAGAGGAGCATACAGTAATGGGCGGACTTGGAAGCGCAGTTGCAGAGGCAGTCTGTGAGGCTTGTCCCGTACCGGTTCTCCGCGTTGGTGTAGAGGACAAATTCGGCAAATCGGGCAACGTACCCAAGCTTCTTGAAGAGTACGGACTTACCGCAAAGAATATTGCAGACAAGGTAAGAGCCGCAGTTAAGATGAAATAAGAAAAAAGATAAGGAGAAGACCCGCGGGCCTTCTCCCTTTTTCACTCTATCAAATTATACAAACGTATATGTCATCCGCATTTCAAACAGATATACCGCAAACACAGCCAAAATCAGTCCGCTGATAAAGAATATTATCATTCTCAAAAGGAAGGATTTTATTTTCGTGTCCAGATAACGATAATATACCATATAAACACCGAATTGTGTGATATGCACGATATACTCGATACCCACATCCTCAAACTTATAAAAAGCGGTTTTGGCGGCAGACAAGAAATATTGTACCGAAATAAAAAGCAGAGAGACCAAAATTATCGATACGACAAGATCCAATGTCTCTTTAAGACTTCTTTTCGTTTTTGTCGGTTGCTCTGTAACTTGATCGACTTCCTCTTTTTCTTCCATAGAGGGATCTGTATTTTCATCCATCATTTCGGAATTGGTAGGCATAAAATTATCCTTTCGTAAATGTAAGGTAGTACTCAGCATAAAATTTATTCTCGCAGTACAATAGAATCAGAATAAATCGAATATAGTTGAATGGATCCACTATAACCACACTTCTGACATCGTCCCGTTGCTTGATCATAACTCGCAGAATGTGTTTCCGTTTTTATATATCTACAAAAGGAGCAGACGCCTCTATGTTGATAAGAATCCAATGAAGTCCATGTAAAGTGATGAGGAGTTGTTGAAACATATCCACAGTCTATACATGTCTTGCTGTGTTTCAAAGCACTTATAGAGGTCCACGCGTCACCATATTCATGAGATAGCAAGACATCATATCCGCATTTCTCACAGATTTTGGCATGTTTGCTCGAATTAGCAGATATCCAGCTACTGTACTGGTGATTACAAACATCTGATAACTCTTCCATCGCAAAACATTCAGGGTACCACTTGTAATCATAATTGGCAGGAACGATTATTAATCCATCGTCCCATGGTTCAAAGTTTCGTATTGACAAATAGTAGGGAAATGTCGTGCTATTATAATACTCTATATACTCCACCTTTAACTTACCCGTTGTACTCCGTTTTAAAGCGTCCTCAAAATCCCACCGATCCAAGTTCTCACAAACAAATATTAAAGTAGTAGCATAAAAACCAATCATTCCATAACAAGAATCTAACGCTATCCCTATGCCATTGGCAATTTTCTTAATGGCTTCGGTTGTTATGACGTTTATTCCCTCTTTTGTAAGGTATTCAATAAGATCATCCGACTTATCAGCATAATAAATTGTTTCAAAAAAAAGCGTTTGCTCGCTATTCAAATAAACAACTTTTTTGAATGTGGTTTGCGAAAACACATTGATGTCACCAACATAATCAAGAAGTAGAGTTCCCCCAACTAAAGATGAAAATGAAGATTGATTTGATACCGCAAACGGTTGCATTTGATTGTTTACTATTTCTATTACTGTTTCTGTTTCTGTTTCTGTTTCTGCTTTCGTTACAGTCAATTCTTGTATTAATTCTTCACTGCAAGTGTCCATTTCCACATCAATAACTTCTGTTCCATTTAAGGCAAATGCAGATATAGAAAACAGATTCATTATCACGATGGTAATAATTATGTACGTAACTAGCTTTTTCATTGTTCATCCTCCCCTAGCATAATCGTGGCACATCCTATTTTTAAGCACAAGAGAAAACTTTACTACATTTTACCGCCAATTATTTAACAAGCTGGCTGTAGGTTATAGAATCTCTTGTGTCTAATACTATATACTTTTATTGATGTTTTGTCAATATAAAAAAGTGTTTTTTTATAATATCTCCAAAACGACAAAATACAATTTGTTACAGAGAATTCTTTTTAGCAATAACACACAATCTCAACTGTAGAAACAATATTGTTTTAATCACTTCATAGATATTCTTGTTGAAAAACGCCTAGGCATCCAAAAAAACGCTCTTGGGAGAGTTATACGTAAATGTAAACAATGTAATCAAATACATTGCAACCAACCAACAAAAAGTGGTAAGATCAATTAATTCTTACCTTTTTGTTACAGCTTTTCATACGCCACGCGCTCGTCACCGTCGGAAAGATAGATCGTTCCGCAATACGTAAAGCCGTTTTTCTCAAGCATTTTCCTCATTACGATATTGCCCCTGTGGGTGTCTATTCTAAGCGAAATTTTTCCGTTTTCGCGCGCCTTATCTCTACAAAAGTCAATAATTTGCGTTGAAATTCCGCTTCCGCGGCTCTTTACCGAGATAGCAACGCGGTGAATGGCGAAATAATGCTCTTTTCCGTCGCCCGTAATCCATTTTCCACCGAAGATCTCGTCATAGGTCGGCTCACCGTCATCTATAAGTGCAAACGTTCCTACAACCTCGCCGCCAACTAAAACGCAGTATGACTGTGCTTTTTTTACGTCGTTTTCTATAACCTCACGAGAGGGATAGCCATTCTGCCACTGATCAATGCCAAGTGTGGCTATCGTAGCTCTCGCTTCGTCAAATATAGGCATTATCGAGTCAATGTCCGCAATATCCGTCTTTTTTATTTCCATAGCTCCTCAATAACTAAAAAACGATTCTTTCAATTTTCGTTACCTTGGATCCGTCGGTCTCGAAAATCACCGCGTCTACGCTTATTTCTCCGTCCGCAACGGTAAATTGCGCGGGCATGTGTGTCCTCATTTTAGTTATCGTGCGCGCCGCGTCAACTCCGAGCACTCCGTTTCGCGGCCCCGTCATACCGAGGTCGGTGACGTACGCCGTACCACCGGGAAGAATTTGCGTATCGGCGGTCGGAACGTGAGTGTGCGTGCCAAAGATTATATCGACCTTGCCGTCAAAAACGCGCGCCATAGCGTATTTTTCACTCGTCGCCTCGGCGTGAAGATCGAGAATAGATAGGTCAAAATCTCCCTCCTCGCGCGCAAGAATGTACTCGACCGCGTCAAACGGATCTCCCACGGGCTCAAGAAAGACCTGACCCAGCACGTTCATAATAAGCACTCGGTAGCCCTGAACGTCGACTATCGAATATCCGTAGCCGGGCGCGCTTCCGGGGTAATTTGCGGGGCGGATAATGCACTCGCCGTTGGCGTCAAGAAAAGGATAAATATCTCTCTTGTTCCACGTGTGATTGCCAAGTGTGATAAAGTCGACGCCCGCATCAAGCAGAGCCTGCGCGTCACCCGCAGAAATGCCGTGTATCTCGCTTGCGTTCTCGCCGTTTGCGATAACGTAATCGATCCTTTTAGAGTCACGAAGCCTCCAAAGATTCTCTCTTAAATATTTAATTGCTCTGGTGCCAACCACGTCACCTATTGCAAGTATTCTCATATCGGTCCTGTTTCCTTTTACTTTCCAACGCAGAAATTAGCAAAAATTTTTGAGATTATGTCCTCGGACACCGTCCTGCCGTCAAGCTCACCGAGAGAGGCAAGCGCGTTTTCGGTCTCAACGCAGCAGACCTCAAGCGGTAGCTCGTTCTCTATCGCTCCTATCGCATCGACCAGGGTAGAGATAGCGGATAGCAGAGCGGAATTCTGTCTTGCGTTTGCAATTATTGCGCTCCGGCCCATGTCAAGCGAGCTGTCAATATATATTTTTTCAACGGTAGATACCAGGACTTCAAATCCCTCTCCGCTTTCAGCAGAAAAGGGAATGGAGAAGTCGAACGCATCTGTCAGCGCGCGCATTTTCTCGGTTGTGCCCTTATCGCTCTTGTTTATAATTGCGATCTTTTTGCCGCCCAGAGTCGCCAGATATTCGCAGAATTCCTCGTCCTCGCGGTCAGGCTCTCGGCTGCCGTCAAAGACCGCCAGAACCAGCTCGGCGGACTCCGCCTCGCGTCTTGCCCGCTCAATACCAATAGACTCCACCTTGTCACCCGTCTCTCGCAAGCCGGCGGTGTCGGAAAGACGGAGAGTGACCTTGCCAAGCTTTGCGCTCTCGGTAAGAATGTCGCGTGTAGTACCCTCAATATCTGTAACTATCGCGGCATCTCTGCCCACGATAAGGTTGTAAAGCGTGCTCTTACCCGCATTGGTTCTTCCTAAAATTACAGTTGCGACACCCTCTCCGACCGCGTGACCCGTGGTGTAGGTCGCCGCAAGGCGCCTGAGCGCAGAAAGATTGTCATTTGCTATCTGCAACATTTCCCCACGACTGATATCGGCAAGATCCTCGTCTGGGTAGTCTATGTGTGCATATATTGCGGCAAGAACGTCGCAGAGTGAGTTGTAAACCCTTGATATTTCGATCGAAAGCTTTCCTTTAAGACCGGAGCGCGCAAGACTTATCTGCTCGTCCGTGGAGGCAGACAACAGCTCTCCGAGAGCCTCTGCGCTTGTAAGTGTCATCTTTCCGTTAATGAATGCCCGTCGGGTAAACTCACCGGCGGTCGCGAGTCGCGCGCCCGAAACAAGAGCCGATTCAAGAACCCTTTGTGTCAGGAGCACGCCGCCATGGCAGGATATCTCAACGGTATTTTCACCCGTAAATGACGCAGGCGCGCGGAAAACAACGGCGATTCCGTCATCAATGGCAACGCGCTCTCCGTCCTTTGTTGAATATATCGAGCCGTATGTCGCGCGATTGCTCTCAATAGTCGAGAGCGGCTGGCGGTTCATGGGCATAAACATCTTTTCGGCAACCGATATCGCATCCGCGCCGGAAATTCGGATCACGGCAATACCGCCCTTGCCGAAGGGAGTGCTTATCGCCGCTATCGTATCAAGAAGGTTCATACTCTTCCTCTTTTCTAAAGATTAAAAGGGCGGAATCCCGCCCCTTTTAAATTAGCAGGTGTGCTTTATGGCGCACCGCCTTATAAATTTTCCCTTATCAAATGATAAAGGACTCAAGCTGAGCGCGAAGCTGATCTGCGCCCTCTTCCTTTTCGTACGTAAGCTTGATGGGCTGACGAAGGTCAAGGGAGAAGATACCGAGGATAGACTTACCGTCAACCTTATATCTGCCCGACTCAAGGTCAACGTCGCCGTCAAATCCTACGAGAATGTTCACAAGCTTGTAAACGTCGTTTATTTCTTTAAGCTGAATATTAAGTGTCATAAATAAAATTCCTTTCTTTTGCGCATATTTCCCTTAAATGGGATTTTCCAAAACAATTATATAATAAAACCTATTGCTTGTCAATAGCTTTTGCATACATTAAATTGTACATATAAGCCTCTCAAGAACGGCATAGCCGTCACGGGAGAGCTTTATCTCACGGTCGGCGGCTGCGCAGCGTGAGAGCATGAGCTTGCACATATCCTCGTCGGGCAGTGTGCGAAGAAGTCGTGAGATAACGTATTCGTTAAGTCCGGTCGATCCGGCCATTTCTCTCGGTGTAAGGCCCTCGGAGCGCATCACCGAAAGAGTCATCATATCGCACACAGTAGAGCTTATCGAGCCGCTTATAACAACAGGCTCCATTCTCCGTCCTTTCATGTCACGGAGGATCTCAAGCGCCTCGTCGCGCCTGCGCGCGCCGATGGCATTCGTGAATGCATATGCATCGTAGTCAGCAACAGAGGTCGCAACCCTCATCACGTCCTCGCGTGTCAGGGTGTCCCTTCCGCAAGAGAGGGCGTAGAATGCCAGCTTGTCGGTCTCGCTTGCAAGATTGAACATATCTCTGCCGCATCGTTCTATTATAAACGCGCAAACGTCTGCCGATGCGCGCACACCGTTGTGCTCAAGATGCTTTGCAACCCAGGAGCTAAGGCGTGCGGGAGAGTTTTTCTCAAACTGAACGGGAATAAGATACTCGGAGAGCTTTTTTAGGACCGCGGAGGGCTTTTTGGGCGACCTGCCCGCATCAAAGCGATCCGCGCTTGCAGTGATTATAAGGGTGTTGTAATCATATTCGGGCAAAAGCTCAAGCGCCTTACACAGCGCATCGACCTCGTTCTGCCTCATAGCTGTAAAATCAAGGCCTGAGAGAATGACAAGCTTTCTGTCCTCCATCATTGGGGCAGGCATCAGAGCGTCTATCAAGGCATCGGGAGAGTATGAAAAGGAGTCTAACCTTATCTCATTGAAGAAAGCAAACGTGGGATCGGGAGAGATTGCAGAAATTGCCGTATCAAGGGCAAATTTTTTCATATAGTCCTCGTCACCGTAAAAAAAGTAACCTAAGGCGGGCTCTGTTTTTATCTGCTTTCGAAAATCCGCTTCCTTTATAACAGCGTACATATCCTTCTCCTTTCCCGTGTCAATGTATAGCAATTATAACATTTTCTTGCCCTGCCGTCAAGCGGAAACTAAAAAATAACCACTTGACAATAAGATAATAATATGTTATTATGTTACGGTTGCGCATTTTCGATAAAATGCGACGTTTTATTAATCAGAAGGAATTTAAAATGTCAGAAAACAACAGTACTGTCGCGCTCAATGAGCAACCGACAGAAAATAAAATGGGCACAATGCCCGTAAACAAGCTGCTCATTTCAATGTCCCTGCCCATGGTAATCTCTATGCTCGTGCAGGCTCTATACAACATCATAGACAGCTTGTACGTAGCAAGAATTTCTCCGGAGCAAAATGAGCTTACCGCCATCTCGCTCGCGTTTGCGGCACAGAATTTCATAATTGCCGTCGCAACGGGAACGGGAGTCGGTATCAACGCGCTCCTCTCAAAATCACTTGGTGAAAAGGACCATAAGACCGCAAATAGGATCGCGGCAAACGGCGTATTTCTTGCGCTCTGCAGCTATATCGTATTCCTGATACTCGGATTTACGTTTATGGATACGTATATGAGATGGATGACAGGCGTGGAGTCGGTTATCGGCTACGGAGTCGAATACCTTTCAATATGCTATATCTTCTCATTCGGTATATTCGGCGAGATAGTCATGGAAAGACTGATGATTTCCACGGGCAAGACTCACCTTGCGATGATAACTCAGGGCGTTGGCGCAATAATCAACATAGTGCTTGACCCAATCTTCATATTTAAGACTTTTGACCTTGGATTTATCCATATAAACGGCTTCGGCCTCGGAATCGCAGGCGCAGCCATCGCAACCGTAATAGGGCAAATCGTCGCCTTCCTCGTGGCAATATTGCTCAACACATTTTTCAATAAGGACATCAAGCTCTCGTTAAAGGGCTTCAGACCAAGTGGAGCCATCATAGGCAGAATATATACGATAGGTATACCGTCTATCGTAATGGCGTCCATAGGATCGGTCATGAACGTGCTTCTCAATGGCATTCTCAACGGATTCACCGAAGTCGTAGAGGGTACAAAGCAGACGATAGGTCAGATAGCACAGACCTCATTCGGCGTTTACTTCAAGATACAAAGCTTTATTTTCATGCCGATATTCGGACTCAATAACGGAATAGTCCCGATAGTAGCGTATAACTACGGCGCGCAGAAGAAAAAGAGGATGATGGGAACGGTCAAGCTTGGCTGTATCTACGCGGTAGCGTATATGGCGCTTGGATTTGCGGTGTTCCAGACCTTCCCTAAGACACTGCTCTCACTCTTTAATATGACAGACCCCACGGTGCTAAGCATCGCGGTGCCTTGCCTCAGAATAATCTCCATCGCATTTGTCTTTGCGGGAGTATGCATTATACTCGGCTCGGTATTCCAAGCGCTTGGTAAGAGCCTTTACTCCATGTTTGTCTCGATAGCGCGTCAGCTCGTGGTGCTTATCCCCGCAGCATATGTTCTCGCAAGCTTCGGTGACGCAGCGCTTGTCTGGTGGTCATTCCCGATAGCAGAGATCGCGTCGGTAATCGCCAGCATAGCCTTCTTTATAGTAATCTATAAAAAGATAATTTCCAAAATACCGGATTAAAAAACAGGCTACATTTATATATTAAATAAAAAATTGCAAAAAAATTTTCAAAAACACTTGACAAAATCATACCTTGTATTGTATAATAAAGGACGTCATTGTGTAAAAGCGTAAATAGCACGTGCTATTTGGGGCGGAAAACAAGTCCGCTCAAGACTAAAACGCTTCCGATCTACTACTTCAAGGAGGTGCAGATTAATGCTCAGAACTTATCAACCTAAAAAGCGTCAGAGAAAAAAGGAGCATGGCTTCAGAAAGAGAATGAAGACCGCAGACGGCAGAGCTGTTCTCAAGAGACGTCGTGCAAAGGGCAGAAAGAGACTTACCCACTAATAAAGTTTCTCTAATATCATAAAAGCGCCGATGGCAGGGATCTATTCGAATTTTTCGTAGGCTGTCATCGGGTTTTTATGTCTATGGACAAATTTACAAAAAACTACATTTTTGTAAATTAAAGTATTTATATTTATTTTCGTTAAAAAGCCCACCCCGCGGGCATCTATATCGGAACAAAACGGGGAATAATGTGAAATTAGGAACACGTTATCACACTTTACGGAAGCGCAAGACAAATTTTCAAGAGGTGACGCCCATGAAATTTCCGGCAATCAAGGAACACCATCTTTATAACAAGACATATCGCTCATCAAGGCGGTTTTTCGGCAAATACGTATGCATATATATATTAAAGGATACACATGCCCGTCTTTTGCAGAAGAGCCACCCGGAAAAGATAATCGTTAACCGCTTTGGAATATCGGTATCAAAGAAGATAGGCACGGCGGTAAAGAGAAATCGCGCAAAGAGAGTCATCAGGGCGGCATACGCTCCGCTTGAGGACAAGCTCAATAAGGGATTTCTTATTGTTGTCAGTGCAAAGCCCGAAATAAACGGGGTAAAGAGCACAGACGTTCAAAACGAAATGAGATATGCCTTTAAAAGACTTGACATGATTGGCGGCGGGGCTCAAAGCACATGAAGCACATATGTATTGCTTTGATCCGCTTTTACAGAAAATTTTTATCTCCCTTAAAATCGAAGCCCTGCTGTAGGTTTACACCTTCATGCTCAGCCTACGCCCTTGAGGCGTTTACGAAACGCGGCTTTTTCGTCGGAATGTACCTGACTGTAACGAGAATCTTCCGTTGCAATCCGTTCTGTCCCGGCGGATACGATCCCGTACCGCTTACGGGACTCAAAAACAAAACGGGCAGGGAAGATAAGGCTTTTCAAAATGGCGGTGGAGACGGCGACAGATTTGTTTTTAAATACGATCTTGAGCTTGAAGCTCCCAAAAAGAAGTCCAAAAGAAAGAAAAAGTAACGAGAGGACTAAAATTAGTAATGAACACGAAAACAATCAAAAAATTCTTGCCGAGAATTGCACTCGTTCTCGTAATTCTGGCTATGCTTGCAGTGGCCATGACAAGCTGCGCAAGCAACACGGTTGTACAGAACACAGACAGAACCGTTGAAGAGTGGCAACAAACAACAGTTAATCTCGAATCCAGTACGGGATTCCTTGATAAGCTTCTCTCCTACATCGGTATATTCCTCGGCTGGATAACACTAATAATGCCTGCAAACAGCTACATTCTCACGCTCTTCGTATTTGCGGTACTGCTTGAGATCGTAATGCTTCCTTTTGCAATCAAGCAGCAGAAGAACTCCATCAAGCAGGCAAGACTCCGTCCCAAGGAGATGGCTATCCGCAAAAGATACGCAGGAAGAAACGACCAGGCGACCATGCAGAAGCTTAACATGGAGATCCAGGAGCTTTACCGTTCCGAAAACTTTAATCCTATGTCGGGCTGCTTCCAGCTGCTTTTGCAGTTCCCCATCATCATCGTGCTTTATTGGCTCGTTGTTGACCCGATACAGTACGTGTGCGGAGGATCCAGAGACCTTATCAGCGCTCTCTACGGATATATGAACGCTAATCCCGACGTATTCGGCGGTGTTAAGAGCACAAACGGATCTATTGAGATCTTCGGTAAGCTCAAGGACATTGTAGCGGATCAGGGTGTCGAAGTGCTCGAAGGACTGAAGACCTTCTGCGCAAACGGTGAAGACGTTTATAACAGGGTCGTAGAGATATCTCAAACCCCCGCCAACTTCTTCATAGGCGACGTAAACCTCGGTCTTACACCCACGTTTGATTTCTCAACAGTCAACGCATGGTTGCTCCTTGTACCTGTTTTGACCTTCCTTGCCTACTTTGGATCGATGAAGATCAACAGAAAGCTTCAGTTCCAGCCCACACAGAACGTAGATGCGCGCCAGCAGGCATGCTCCAACAACATGATGGATATTACAATGCCCCTCATGAGCGTATGGATGACATTCCTTCTCCCCGCAGCAGTCGGTGTATACTGGATATTCAAGAGCATCATCGGTGTTGGAAAGCAGTTTATCATGAGCCGTGTTATGCCCCTTCCCAAGTTCACGGAAGAGGATTACAAGCTTGCGGAAAAAGAGCTTAACGGTAAGAATCCCCCCAAGAAGATAGTCAAGTCCGAGAAAGCGGGAACTGTTCGCTCGCTCCACCATATCGACGACGAGGACTACGACGAAAAGGGAAACTACTGCCCCAAGGTGGTAGAGACCGTAGCTGTTGAATCCCCTGCCGCGGAAAAGGTTGCGGACAACAAGATGACCCAAGGAGCCGCCCTCAAGGACGAGAGCGACAAGGGCTCCAAGAGGAAAAAGAAAAAAGACTAAGAGTGTAACACATCAATAGGAGAAACAATCGTGAATAATGAAATAATCGTAACAGGCAAGACCGTTGAGGATGCCGTTGCAGCCGCTGTTGCCGAGCTTGGCGCAGGCAGCGCCGCAGAGGTAGAATACACGGTCGTTGAGGAGCCCAAGAAGGGACTCTTCGGAATCGGCGCAGCTCCTGCCAAGATCAGCGCAAAGAGAATCTACAAGGGCGAGATCTTCGCACTTAACTTTATAAACCAGCTCGTTTCCGATATGGGACTTGACGTAACAGTTGAGCTTAAGGACGCAGAGGGATCAAAGGACGCAAAGCTTATCGACATTCAGGGCGAGGGCGCAGGCGTGCTTATCGGTCATCACGGCGATACGCTTGACAGCTTGCAGTATCTTGCAAACCTTGCGGCAAACAAGAGAGTGGACGGCATTAAGCCCCCTTACGTTAAGATTTCTGTCGACGCAGAAGGCTATCGCGCAAAGAGAGAGGCTACTCTCCGCCAGCTTGCAAGAAGAATGGCTGACAGAGTCCTCAAGCAGAAAAAGAGCGTTATGCTTGAGCCCATGAACCCTTATGAGAGAAGGATAATTCACTCCGAGATCCAGAGTATCGAGGGTGTTTCCACAAACTCTATCGGAAGTGAAAATAACAGAAAGATAGTTATTTTCCTGGACGAAAATTAATAAAGACAGCGGCTGATAAAAATCAGCCGCTCTTTTTCGTTTGTTCATACTGTGGAAAAAAATTAGTGATATACTATTCATGTAATAACTAACATTTAATATTTTTCAGACCAAAAACAAAAAAGGATGAACAGGTATGAAATCGGTACGCAATCTTTTTAAAATAGGCGTTGGTCCCTCCAGCTCGCACACGATGGGCCCCGCGTTTGCCGCCAGAGAATTCAGGGTGAGATACCCCCAGTGCGACGATGTGACCGTCACGCTTTTCGGCTCTCTTGCCAAGACGGGCGAGGGGCACGGCACCGACCGCGTTATCCGCGAGGAGCTTGCCGGTCTAAAAACAGAAATAATTTTCAACACGAGCGACGAGGTCAAGCTTGAGCATCCCAACACGCTGTTGCTTGAGGGCTACAAGTCGGGCGAGAAGATCGCGGAGATGACCGTGCTGTCGGTCGGCGGCGGCGAGATAGTTATCGTTGGCGACGAGATAGTCGACGAGGACGGCGACGGAATCCCTGACGACGAGGTATACAGTGAGAAGACCTTTGCCGAGATAGCGGCGGTCTGCAAGGCGAGAAACATTCGTCTTTCCGACTACGTTTTCGAGCATGAGGATGCCGACTTCAAGCACTTCCTTGGTGAGGTGTGGCACACGATGTCCAACTCGATACGAGAGGGACTTATTCACACGGGAATTTTGCCCGGCGGTCTTGAGCTTGAGCGAAAGGCGCAGAAGCTTTACAATCAGCGACACATTGACGAGAGCCCCCAGACAAGAGAAAACAGGCTTGTCTGCGCGTACGCGTTTGCGGTAAGCGAGCAGAACGCAGACTGCGGCAAGATAGTTACCGCGCCGACCTGCGGCTCCTGCGGTGTGCTTCCCGCGGTTCTTAAATATATGGAAGAGAAGAACTCCTTTACCGAGGACGACATTTTCCGCGCGCTTGCGGTTGCGGGACTTATCGGCAACTTAGTTGCAACTAACGCGTCGGTCAGCGGCGCGGAATGCGGATGCCAGGCCGAGATAGGAACGGCTTGCTCTATGGCGGCGGCGGCTTTGGCGGAGCTTTTCTACATGGGAATTGACCAGATAGAATACTCGGCGGTGGTCGCGCTTGAGCATCACCTCGGTCTGACGTGCGGCCCTGTTTGCGGTCTTGTGCAGATCCCCTGCATTGAGAGAAACGCGGTTGCGGCGATGAGGGCGATAAACGCGCTCTCTCTTGCGAACTTCCTTTCGGACAGCCGCAAGATATCCTTTGACCTTGTTGTTGAGACGATGTATCAGACAGGCGTTGACCTCTCTCACATTTACAGAGAAACAAGTGAGGGCGGCCTTGCAAAGCTTTACAAGCACAACTGATCAATAAAAATTCCCCTTGCCGACTTGGCAAGGGGTTATTTTTGTCTGTTTCGGCTTTTTTGGGGGGTGCTTTTGCTTCGGATGTTATTTTTTAGGTCTTACCTCGAGGCCGTGGTTGCTTATTTTCCTGAGATTTGCGGTGATAGTGAGCAGGCAATCGTAAAAGATGGCTCGGTCCTCGTCGGAGATACCCGCGCCCGCCGCGCTTACAGCTTCAACTGCTTTTTCGCGCACGAAATCTGCCGCGGTCTTGCCCTTTTCGGTCAAAACGAGCTTGGCGCGGTAAAAATTGTTCTTGTTTGTCTGTCGTATAACGAGACCGTTCTCCTCCATTTCGGCAAGGGTGCGGGAAATGCCCGCCTTGTCGCGGTCGGAGAGCTCGGCAAGCCTTGTGGCGGTGATACCCTCGGGAAATCTCGACATAATTGCGAGGTAGAGGGCATAAGAGCCGCGGTAGCCGTATTTTTCCATTTCCTCACGCTCGATCTTCAAAATATATCTGTATATTCCGTTGATTGCGGAGGTGAAGCTTTCAAAGCGGTCGATCATTTCGTGCTGCATAAAATTCTCCCTTGTCGGTTGATTTTTCAAAGTTGTTGAGGTGTCAACGTTGGCGTTATGATAAATAATAGCATAAATTCGTTGATTTGTCAACGTTTTTTTGGTGATAGGTGCAGAATGCAGAATTAATAAACCTGTAGGGGCGGATTCCATATCCGCCCGTCTTTCAAATTTTGATTTATCGGGGACTTTACGGCTGTAAATTTTCGTCAAATTTCGCTTTGCGCCGTAGGGGCCGGCGTCCTCGGCGGGCCGTCTACGTGGAATTTAATAAAGCCTTATGGCTACGGGTCGCCGAGGACGTCGACCCCTACGGCGCAAGGCGCACGCGAATGATAATTTATAGCCGTGAAGCCCCCCGATAAATTGCAATTTATTGGGCAAGGAGAGAATATCTGCTTTTGTCCTTGACATGGGGCAGAAAGAGTGATATAATACGCATTATGAACTTTAGTAAACTAAAGGAGAGATAACTATGAGGAAGCTATTGGTATTGCTGCTGATTTTCGCGCTTTGCCTGCCCATGCTCAGCTCGTGCGGCGTTCCGAGCGAGCTGTTCGGCGAGGAAGTGACGACACAAGAAAATGAATCCGAGTCGGAGTCTTACACGCAAAGTCCCAATAATAAGTGGCACGACGATGATGACGACGAGGACGACGAGCGCGAATCTTCTACAAAGGAAGAGGCTGATACCGAGCCCGAATCCTCTACAACAAAAGAAGAAGATACACAACCGAGCAAGGAACCCGGCGAAGGTCTTGAATTCACCTCAAACGGTGACGGAACCTGCTACGTCAGCGGAATAGGAACCTGCGCCGACACCGATATAGTTATTCCGGCAATTTCTCCAAGTGGCGATACCGTCACAAGCATCGGCTATGCTGCGTTCAAATACTGTAGCGGACTTACAAGCGTAACGTTTGTCGAGAACAGCCAGCTCACAAGCATCGGTAATTATGCGTTCTACCACTGTAGCGGACTTACAAGCATAACGATACCGAGCAGCGTAACGAGCATCGGCTCTTATGCGTTCTCCGGATGTATCGGACTTACGAGCATAACGATACCGAGCGGTGTAAAGAGCATCGGCTCCGGTGCGTTCAAAGGCTGTAGCGTACTTGCAAGCGTAACGTTTGCCGAGAACAGCCAGCTCACAAGCATCTGCGATTATGCGTTCGAAGACTGTAGCAGACTTACAAGCATAACGATACCGAGCAGCGTAACAAGCATCGGCGATCATGTGTTCAACGGCTGCAGCGGGCTTACAAGGGTAACGTTTGCTGAAAACAGCCGGCTTACAAGCATCGGCTCGGGTGCGTTCAAAGGCTGTAGCGGACTTGCAAGCGTAATGTTTGCCGAGAACGGCCTGCTCACAAGCATCGGCGATGATGCGTTCTACAACTGTAGCGGACTTACAAGCGTAACGATACCGAGCAGCGTAACAAGCATCGGCAATAAGGCATTCTACCGATGTTACGGACTTACAAGCGTAGCGTTTGCCGAAAACAGCCAGCTCACAAGCATCGGCGATGATGCGTTCGCATACTGTAGCGGACTTACGAGCATAACGATACCGAGCGGCGTAACAAGCATCGGATATGATGCGTTCTACAAATGTAGCGGACTTACAAGTATAACCGTACAATCCGGTAATACCACATATCACGGTACGGGTAATTGTTTAATCGAAACGCAGAACAAGACGTTGATTGCGGGTTGTAAAAACAGTGTAATTCCTACCGACGGTGGCGTAACAAGCATCGGCAATTATGCATTCTCCGGCTGTATCGGACTTACAAGCATAACAATACCGAGCAGCGTAACAAGCATCGGCTCTTCTGCGTTCTCCGGCTGTAGCGGACTTACAAGCGTAACGTTTGCCGAGAACAGCCAGCTCACAAGCATCGGCGAGAGGGCGTTCTACGAATGTAGCGGACTTACAAGTGTAACGTTTGCCGAGAACAGCCAGCTCACAAGCATCGGTGAGTATGCGTTCTATAGTTGCGCAAGCCTTACAAGCATAACTTTACCGAACAGCGTAACAAGCATCGAATACAGGGCGTTCTACGGCTGTAGCGAACTGAAAACCGTATATTACGGCGGAACACCGACGGAATGGGAGAATATGAGCATAGGTTCAATCAACTCATACTTAACCTCCGCTACACGCTATTATTACAGCGCGACCGAGCCGACGGATACGCAGTACAAATATTGGTACTACGACGCAAACGGAAAGCCCACGGCGTGGTAAATAAAAGCAAGTAACACAAAATAAAAACACAAAAAACAATTAAGGCAACCGCGTTTGCGGTTGCCTTTTCTTGTATATAAGTTGTTTTTTAAAATTTTTCAGTTTGGGGCGGAGAATTACTGCTCCTCGCGCTCCGAGAGCTTCATGAAATGCGCCGCCGCGTCGCGGTGGCCTGCGCTCGCTGCCATTCTGTAATAATAGAGCGCCTCGCGCTTATTCTTGACCCCCGAGCCGGTTCCTTCCTCACAGGCAAGGCCGTAGCTATACGCGGCGTCGGCATTTCCTTTATCTGCCGCCATTTTGAGCCATTTGACCGCTTCCGCGTCGTTTTCGGGAACTCCTACACCGTGGCGCAGGCACCAGCCGTAGCTATACGCCGCGTCTACGTTCGAAAGCTCCGCAGCGAAACGATAGCATCTTGCCGCCGCAGCCTCGTTCTTCTTTATGTTCTTGCCCTCAAAGAAGGTATCGCCGAGCTTATTCATCGCCTCGCCGAGCGTTGCCTTTGAATAAAGGCTATCCTCGTTCTCAGAGGCTCCGTCCGGTACGAACATCGGTCCCTCAAAATATGCGTGCAGATCGCCGCCCATAGAATGGAGCTTGGCTATCTCGTTGTACGCGGGGGAATATCCCATTGAAGCGGCAAGCGAGATATACTCGAACGCTTCGACGTAGCTTTGCAGATTCTTAGAGTTGATTGCAAGCGACATTCCGTATCTGTACTGCGCCTTGATCTTCGATTCTGTATAAAGCTTGAGCTCATCTGCAAATCTTTCGGGGAAGTCGTAGACTCCAATTCTTGGCTCATCATCGGAATTTACCGCCTTAAGATACCAGCTTTGCGCGTCCGCGCGGTTCTTCGGCACTCCTCTGCCTTGGTCGGAGAAGGTGCCCATCATCAGCATGGCGGGAACGTATCCGTGCCTTGCCGCGCGCAAGAAATGGCCTCTCGCGCCCGCGTATTCCGCCTTCATTCCTACTCCGTAGCCAACCGCGCATCCCATGCGGTACATGGCGTCCACACGGCCGCTCTTTGCCGCAGATTTATATAGCGCTCTCGCGCGCTTGGGGTCGGGGTCTGTTCCGATACCCTTCTCAAAGCACTGCGCAAGCGCAAGTCTCAGTGAGCAGTAACGCTCACTCTCATCGCCGATCTTGTCTGCCTGCTCGACGGCGTCGATAAAGCTATTTACCGCCGATTCGGGATCTGCCGCCGTTCCTACTCCGTAAAAGCAGCACTCGCCAAGCATATACATCGCGTCTATGCTGCCAAGTCTGGCTCCCTTCAAGAACCACTCGTAGGCACGCTCATAATCTCTTGCGGTGCCTATCTCCTTAAGGTGGCAGAGTCCTATCTTATATGCCGCGTCTGCGCGGTTTTTCTCATCGGACCTGAACGCTCTGCAATAGTATATGTACGCGCTGTCGCTATCCTTCATTGCCCCATTGCCCTCAAAGAAGCAATTGGCAACCTCATACTCCGCAGGGGAATATCCGCCCTCCGCCGCAGAAGCAAACAGCTTATACGCCGCGGCTAGATTTTTCTTTGTTCCGATGCCCTCGAGCGACATCTTACCAGCCTCGTATTTCGCGGCGTTATGGCCAAGGTTTGCCGCGCGCATTGCCGCCTTATACGCTTTGTTGAAATTCTGCTCCGTTCCAAGTCCTCTGCTATAGCAAAGCGAGAGCATATACAGTCCGGTGGGGTTCTTCGCGTTTGCCGCCGCCTTATAGTACTCAAACGCCTTGACGTTATCGACCTCGCAACCGTCGCCTATCTCGTATATTCTGCCAAGTCTGCAGAGAGCATTGGAGTTTCCAAGCTCTGAAGCCGCGCGGAATATCTCAATTGCCTTTTCTTTATCCTGCTCTACGCCGTGGCCGTAAAAATAGCATCCGCCAAGATTATTGGCCGCGCCTGCGTGACCAAGATCATATCCCTTTTGATAAAGGGTGTAGGCAAACTCGTAATTTATATCGCATCCCACGCCGAACTCGTAGCAGATGCCAAGCGCGAAGATGCAGTCGGCGTTGAATATCCTTGCTCCCTCGGAGAAATATTCAACCGCACTTTCCTCGTCCTGCTCACAGCCGAAGCCGCGCGCATAGCAAAGTCCAACGTTATAATATCCCTCTCCGTCCTGCATTTCCGCCGCCTTTTTATAGCAGTCAAACGCAAGCGCGGGATTGTAGATAATTGCGGTCTTATTAGAGTACAATTGGCCAAGGTACAAATAGGACAGGGCATGGCCGTCTGCCGCGTTCTTCTTGAGAAGCGCAACACAATGGTCAAGGTCTACCTCGCCCGATTCAAGCAAAAGCACGGTTTCGTGGTAGAGTCGGCTTCCGTCATATTCCTTGTCGGTCTTTTCGGCCTTTTTATCCTCCGTGGGTGCTGCCGCGCTCAGGCTGCTCATATCAAGCTCATCCTGGTCGCCGTACGTGGGCATGGTGCCAACGTCACCAAGCAGGTCGGAAAAATTGAGCTGTATGCCGTCCTCGGTGTATTCTTCGGGTGGGGTAAGCTCTATCTCGGGCTCGGGGGTCTCAGGCTCCCGTTTTTCCTCGCTCTTTTCCTCTGCACGGCGTGAATACAGTCCCATCTCGCTATCAAGAATGTCCTTTTCAAGCTTATTCAAGTGTCGTATCCTCCGTTCCCGTTTATTTTGCGGTGAAATATGTGCCGACGCACTCGCCGTCAAGTAATCTGTAAAGTATCTCCGGGTCGCTTCCGTTCATTATGAACATTGGAATTCCGTTTTCCGTGACCATTCTCGCGGCGGTGAGCTTTGCTTCCATTCCGCCCGTTCCACGGTCGGTTCCCGCGCCGCCCGCAAAGGAGAGGATATCGTCTATATTCTCAACTCTTGCGACAAGCCTGGCGTCGGGGTTCTTTCTGGGATCGCTGTCGTACAGTCCCTCAACGTCTGAGAGATTTATCAGTATCTCCGCGCGGCAAAGATTTGCAACGTGGGCGGAGAGAATGTCATTTCCTCCAAACTTGGTAAGCTCATCGGTGGACACCGCGTCGTTCTCGTTTACTATCGGGATACATCCCATTTTGAGAAGTGTATTGAACGTGTTTTCTGCGGCGGTACGGCGGACGGGATTGTCAATAACGTCGCGTGTCATGAGTATCTGCGCGACCTTGTGGCCGAACACCGAGAAAAATTTATCGTATATCTTCATAAGCTCGCTTTGTCCGATGGACGCCATCGCCTGCTTTTCTTCAAGCGAATAGGGTCTGTGACCGAGCGCCGATTTCGCAATGCCCGCGCTGACCGCGCCCGAGGAAACAAGCACTACCTCCATACCCGTGTTTTTAAGGTCCGAGAGCACCTTGACAAGCGTTTCTATTCTGCGTAAATTAAGCTGTCCCGTAGCGTGAGTGAGCGTGGACGAGCCTACCTTGACGACTATTCTTTTGCAATTTTTAAACAAGCCCATAAAAAATCCTCACTTTCGGGAAAAAATTTTGCAAAAGCCCTTTAAATATTTTGATTTTTGTATTATAATATATTAAGAAGGGCATCTTTTATTCATTATACAACAGTTTTTGCCCATTTTCAAGTATATTTTCAAAATAATTACATCACACATATCCGGAGGAATTTATGAAAAAGAAATATTCGCTTTCTATCGCTGACGTTGAGCTTAATGTCACGGTTGACGAAGCCCCCGAGACAGTCGAATACATAGTAGGCGTTATTGACAGAAAAATGAGGGACATTCTTCTCAAGAGTAAATACTGCCCCAAGACTCAGGCGGCGCTTCTTTGCGCGCTTGATCTTTGCGCAGACAAGGTAAAGGCGAAAGAGGAGATAGAGAAGCTTGAGGGCGAGATCGAAACACTCAAGGCTGACCTCAAGGCATCCGACGACAAGTACGCTCGCGCGCAGAACATTTCTATTGCTCTTGAGGGCGAGAAGGCAAGACTTGAGATAGAGAACATGAAGCTCCGCGCACTCCTTGACGAGGCAAAGCAGGGCGGCGAGGTTTCCGATGCCGATATAGCGGCGCTCGGTCTTTCCGCAGAGCCCGCTCCCTCTGAGGCTCAGGCTGAGCCCGATGAGGACAAAAAGGCGCAGAAGAGCCGAGTTGGAAGCATGTTCGATCTTCTTACCTTTGACGAGATCTGATAATATGAATAAATTGCCTGAACTTTTAAGCCCTGCGGGATCATTTGAAGCGTTGAAGGCAGCAATAGATGGAGGCGCCGATGCTATATATATGGGAGGCGCCTCCTTTAATGCGCGCATAAACGCCGAAAACTTCGAGCGTGAGAGCATGCGTGAGGCAATAAAGCTGGCGCACGCCTACGGAGTTAAGCTCTATCAGACGGTCAACATTATGGTCCTTGACAGGGAAAGGGCGGATTTTCTGAAAATGGCGGAGGATTCCGCGAGAGCGGGAATAGACGCGTTCATCGTTTCGGATTTGGGCGCGGCAAGGCTTCTGCACGAATATCTTCCCGACATCCCGCTCCACGCAAGCACTCAGATGAGTATACATAATGCCGCAGGCGCAAATCTGCTTGAGAACTACGGATTTACCCGTGTCGTGCCCGCGCGCGAGCTATCCCGCGAGGACATCTCCCATCTTGTAAAAAACACCTCGCTTGAGGTTGAGATGTTTATACACGGCGCGCTTTGTGTAAGCCATTCCGGTCAGTGCCTTTTCTCCTCTCTTGTCGGTGGACGGAGCGGTAACCGCGGTCTCTGCGCGCAGCCCTGCAGACTCCCTTACGCGTGTGAGGGCGAGAGGGTGGGGAACAAATACCCATTATCCTTAAAGGATCTCTCTTTGGCAGAGCACATCGAGGATATTATAGATAGCGGCGTGGCTTCGCTTAAAATCGAGGGGCGAATGAAGTCGCCCGAATACGTGCGCGGCGTCACGGCGATATGGCGCGAGCTTCTTGACGAGGGCAGAAATGCGACGCGCGAGGATATAAACAGACTTGCAGGTCTTTTCTCACGCGGTGGATTCACAGACTCATACTATAAAAGGACTGTCGGCAGGAGAATGCTCGGTGTGAGAAGCGCAGAGGACAAGCAGGCATCCCGTGAGATAGAAAAATTCAACAAAATAACAAGAAAAGTTCCGATAGATATGTCGGTGAAGATCCGCGAGGGCGAGGAGGCGGAGCTTACCTTGTCGCTTGGCGAGAGCGAAGTGACCGTCTCGGGAGCGGTTGCCGAAAAAGCGATAAACGCTCCGATCAGCCGAGAGAACGTGGAAAAGGCACTCTCGAAGCTTGGGGATACTCCTTTTACGGTGGGACATTTTGAAGTGGAGCTTGGCGAAAACGTTATGATGCCGATCTCGGCACTCAATGCGTTGCGCCGAGATGGAGCGGAGAAACTACTTGACAAGGTGACACGCGTTGGAGAAGTAAAAAGCGGCAAATTGTCCTGTGAGAAGTGTCAGGGCACGCCCCGAAGGCGCAATATTGGCAGATTTTACTCCGCCGAACAGATCACCGAGAAGGCGAGAGATTTTTTCGACGTAGTATTGCTTCCGCTTGATAAATACGCGCACAGCGGTGCGCGCGCGGACGGATTTTGGATGCCTGAGGTGGTATTTGACTCCGAATGGACGGGCGTTGAAGGTATGCTTGCAAGGGCGGCGGAAAATTCACCCGAATACGTTATAGTTTCAAATCTCGGACAAATTGAGGCGGTGAGAAGCCATTTGCCAAAGGCAAAGTTGATTGCCGATTTCAGATTTAACATAGGAAACAAGGAATCCGCGCTGTTCTTTGAAAAGCTGGGATTTGACTCCTACGTTGCCTCAGCCGAGCTGACTATACCTCAGCTTCGTGATCTTAACGGCGCAAAAGCGGCGATAGTTTACGGTAGAATGCCCTTGATGTTGCTTGAAAAGTGCGTTATCAAGGAGCTTTACGGCGACAGGCGCGGTTGCGCGGTATGCGCCGACGGCGGAGCGAAAATGACCGACCGCAGAGGCTTTGTTTTTCCTGTAATGCGCGCGGGAGAGCACAGAAATATCGTATTTAACAGTATGCCGACATATATGGCCGACAGGCAGGAGCAGCTCCTGGGAGCAGGTATAGTCGACCGACACTTTATTTTTACAGTTGAGAGCGGTGTCGAGATTGACGGTGTGATAGATGCATACAGGAAAAACCTTGCCGCAAACGGAACGGTAAGACGAATATAACACAAAATAGCCGCCACCTTATATTGTGGCGGCTACGTTATTTGGGCAAATTAAGTCGAGAAGAATCTTTCGGTTTTCTATATAATATTGATACAAGGAGGTGAGCAGAAATGGACGAACACATCGAAGCAGTTCAAAGAATGCAGGACTACATTGAGGCGCACCTTGATAAAAACATTACAATGGCTAACCTCGCAAACGTATCCAAGTATTCTCCGTGGTACTCATACAGACTTTTTGTGGATCTTATGCATATGACACCTGCGGTATATATCAGGCGTCTGAGATTATCTAAATCCGCACTCCGATTACGAGACGAAAAAGTAAAGATAATAGACGTTGCATTGGATTCCGGATTTGAGAGTGTGGACGGTTATCAGCGAGCTTTTTACAAGGAGTTTGGTTGTAATCCTTATGAGTACTCTGTGTGTCCTACTCCTATCTATCTGTTCAAGCCTTACGGTGTCAAATATGCAAACAGAAAGGACAAGAAAGAAATGAGCGAAGTAAAAAGTGTTTTTGTGCAAGTGATCGAAAAGCCGGAAAGAAAGGTCATCATCAAGCGAGGCAAGGCAGCAAAGCATTATTTTGAATATTGCGAGGAGGTAGGCTGCGACGTATGGGGCCTTCTTTGCAGTATCAAATCCATCAGCGGAGAGCCTGTTTGCCTTTGGCTCCCGTCAAAGCACATTCTTCCCGGTACGTCTGAATATGTACAGGGCGTCGAGGTGCCTACCGACTATTCGGGAATGATTCCCGACGGCTTTGACGTTATCGAGCTGCCGAAATGCAAATATCTTATGTTCCGCGGAGAGCCCTTTGCAGAGGAAAACTTTGAGGATGCGATCAGAGAGGTTTGGGAGGTTATCGAAAAATACAATCCGAGCATTGTCGGATATGATTGGGATGAATCCAATCCCCGCATTCAGCTTGAACCCATCGGAGCAAGAGGATACATCGAACTACTTCCGATAAAGGACATTTGAAAAATTTCAATTTGTCTAACAAATAAAAGCCACGGCTCAAAATTGAGCTGTGGCTTTTATTTATACCGACATTACTTGAACACAGGGAGTGCGTTTTATTCGTAAGGGTAGGTGTCAAGCAGGTTGAACTGCACGGCTAGGGCATCCCATGTCTCTCGGTCGACCTCGCCTGTGGCGGTCAATCTGTTGCGCGCCTGGAACTCGCGGATATTGGCGGCGGTTATCTCGTCGTATACTCCCGAGCTTGAAAGAATGGGGAATCGGTATATCTTTTCAAGCTCATCTAAGATATTCTGGACGGCGACCGAGAGAAAGCTTTTTTCGCCTAATTTGATGGTGTAGCCCACGGGTGTTCGCGGGAAAATGTCGAGTCTGATCGGCGGAGAATTGAGGGCGACAGACTTATCGTATTCCGCCTTTAATTTATCCCAGGTCTCTCTGTCCACTATACCTGTGGGGGCAAGGTCGTTTGCCACTTGAAAGGCAATTACCGACTCACGTGTCTCTCTGTCCCATATGCCGTCAAGCGGAGTGGTTGGTATATCGCTATTATGGAACGCAAGGTGGCGCAGATGGGTCTGTATCTGCGTTATCGCGTCTCGCTCAAAATCATTTGGAGCATTGTCTTGCATGTTTCTGTCCATATCTCAGCCTCCAATCGGCGCGCCCGGATACTGTCCTGTGCCAAGGCGGTTGCCGTTATACAGATCGGTATAAAGGTCGGTTATACCTCCCCAAACGACCGGCCCGACTATTCCCGACGGCGTGACGCCGTAATAATTCTGGAATGCCACGACCGCGTCCTGCGTTCTCGCCCCAAAGAATCCCGTGGGATTTACGGGCGGTATCTCGCTGATATAGCGAGAAATATAATTGAGGTATTCCTGCAAAAGTCTTACCGAATCGTCCTCTACGCCAAGACGCAAAAAGACGCCGGGGAATGGCACCGTGTTGCCCTCGGTATATTGAAGCGGAATAGTTGCCACGATGCCGATATAGGCGTTATATATCGCGCGCCAGGTGTCCTCTCCGACAACTCCGTCGGTGGGAAGCCCGAACTCTCGCTGCGCCGCCCTCACCGCCTCGGTGGTGGACGGTCCGAATATCCCGTCTATGCCGACGCGGGGGATCGAATTATAGAAGCTTGAGAGGTAGGAAAGGTAATATTGCAGCGCGCTGACACCGATATTATTATCTCCCTGCCTGAGCGCACCGGGGAACTGCTGTGTTACGTCGGAGAGGGTCAACCCCTCGGAATTGAGGTCATTAAGGCGCTTTACGCTATTGTATATCTGCTGTATTTGATACCAGGTCCTCTGCCCGACTATGCCGTCGGGGGTTAGATTGAATGCGCGCTGAAAGGCCTTGACCGCCTCCTCGGTATCAAAGGAGAACACGCCGAAGGGAGGGTTTATCTTGGGAATGGCAGGGTAGTTGTCGGAGATACGGTTGAGCCTTATCTGCAGAGTGCGCACATCGTCTCCCGTACTGCCGTTTTGAAGCGGGTATGACGGCACGTCGGCGGTCAGTCCGCGCACCGGGGCATCGGTGATAATATCTATGTTGTCTCCGTAGTAATAGGTAAGTATTTCATAGGGTGTATAGCCCTGCTCGGCAAGAGTCACGCTACCCCACTGGGAAAGTCCGTTGCATTGCAGCTCTATGCCGTCGCAATACTGCGCGTAGAGCGGCTCGACAAAGCCTTGGCGGGATATATAGCTTGTGAAAAGCTCACGCGCCAGCTCGTTGACGTTTTCAAATATATCTCTGCCGTTGACATAGGACTGGTCTATTGCAATCGAATTGGTTATGTCAAAATCGTAGCCGCGCGAGCGATAATACTGCGTATATATACGATTAAGGGCAAAGGATATCTGCGCGTATATATTGGCGCGAATGGCGTTTTCGGGCCAGGTGGGGTATATCTCGCTTGAGGCGACGTTGGCTATATAATCGGCGAAGGGAACTGTGACATTCGGCGCATCCGAGCTTGGCGGCCCCAAATGCACGGTTATATATTCCGGAATATACGGGGTGTTTGACTCAGGCATCACTCTTGCCCTCCCTTTCCCTCAAGATTTCCGTTTTCGGTTTCAAAAAAGATATTTCCAAATGGGTCAAAGCTGTCGGTCTGCCCATTATCCGATATCGGTATCATATCCGCGTTTTGTATCGAGGTGATCCCATCAAAAACCGGCGCGTTGATGTAATTTTGCTGATAATAACCGTCCTTTGCCACCGCGATGTTATAGGTGAGGTAGCTTTTTCCGTTGCCCGGGCTCATTGAAAGCGCGCGGGGCGGTGCAGGGAGCGCGAATTTGTCGGTCAATCCCGACGCGTTTGTGGTGAGTGTGTAGATAGCATTTCCTCTTTCTTTTTCCTCCTCGGGGAGATAGTCACTTACCGTGACCGTCGCGCCCTCCAGGGGTATCGCCCCGCGCGCCGTAGTCACGCGGACTATCATATAGCCCATGCCGCTTGTGTCAGTATTCATATTAAACCTCCAAGGATACGGATTTCGTTTCTGTATTAGGGTATGCTTTTTTTCATCTCACCGTGAAAAATTTTTTCTGAAATCCTATTGACAACGGGGGCGTTTAGTGATATAATATCTCTACTTGTGAAATCACTGCCAAATAACAGTGAAATAATTTTGTGAGGTAAAAAGAAATGAAGGAAGCTATTCAGCCCAAGTACGAGGAGTGCGTTATTAAGTGCGCATGCGGCGAGACCGTTGTAACAAAGTCCACTAAGGGAGGCGAGATCAGAGTTGAAGTTTGCTCTAAGTGCCACCCCTTCTTCACCGGCAAGCAGAAGTTTGTTGATGCAGGCGGACGTGTTGATAAGTTCAAGAAGAGACTTGAAGGACTCAACAAGTAATTTAAGGTCAGTTGCATAATTGGGCGATTTCGCCCCAAGCGTTTAAAGAGATCGCACTCCGCTGCGGTCTCTTTTGCTTTTTACATCACGGATATAAATTGAATTTTTGTCCGACACTAATCTAAAAAGTGAGGTGTTATTTATGGAAATTAAAAAAGAAGAAATAAGATCCAAGGCAATACTCGTCGGTATCGTTATGGACGGCAACACCGAGGAGGTCGAGATCTCTCTCGGCGAGCTTGAACGATTGCTTGACACCGCCGGCGGCGAGGTCTTTGCTACCGTAATTCAGAACAAAAGCACCCCCGACCCCAGAACTCTTATAGGCAAGGGAAAGGTTCAGGAGATCTCAGAGCTTTGCGAGAACAACGGTGTAAAGCTGGTTATTTTCGACGAGGAGCTTTCCCCTGCGCAGATAAGAAATCTCGAGGACGACATCGGCAACGAGGTGACGGTTATCGACCGTTCTATGCTCATTCTTGATATTTTCGCGCTCCACGCGACGAGCGGAGAGGGAAAATTGCAGGTCGAATTGGCGCAGCTGAAATACACCGTGCCAAGACTTATCGGTAAGGGTGCCGAGCTTTCCCGTCTCGGCGGTGGTATCGGTACGCGAGGACCCGGTGAATCAAAGCTTGAGAGCGACCGCAGACACATAAAGAGAAGAATAACCGCCCTTGAGGAGGAGCTTGAAAAGCTTTCCAACACGCGCAAGACCATGCGCGCGGCACGTGACCGCAGCGGACTTAAAAAGATCGCTATCGTGGGATACACCAACGCGGGAAAATCTACGCTTTTAAACAGGCTGACCGATGCGGGAATACTCGCGGAGGACAAGCTTTTTGCAACTCTTGACCCGACGACGAGAAAGTTTGAGCTGCCAAGCGGCGAAACGGTTCTTCTGACCGATACGGTCGGATTTATCAGAAAGCTCCCCCACCACTTGGTAAAGGCATTCCGCTCTACGCTTGACGAGGCGGTTTATTCCGATATAATCATGATACTCGCTGACGCGTCCGACCCCGAATATCTCTCCCAGCTTGAGTGTACCGAAAAGACGCTCGAGGAGCTTGGAGCGGGTGCGAAGCCCACGATCTACGTTTTCAACAAGTGCGACAGGGGTACGTTTGACGATCCTGTCATTGACAGGACCAGACACCGCGAGAACGTTGTACACATATCTGCCAAGACGGGCGAGGGCTGTGACGCGCTTGCCGACATGCTGGTCAGAATAGTGGGCGACGGCAAGGCAAGCGTTGTATTCAGGATACCCAATGCCGAGCAGGGTGCGCTCAACCGTCTTTACAAGGATGCGGTCGTTGAGGAAGTTGAATACGGACCTGAGTTTGTAACGGTACGCGCAACGGTTGACTCCAGGGTGCGCGGTATGCTAAAAAAATACGACACAGAGCCCCCGATCAAAGAAGAATACTAAAGGATACTGACAGATGAGTGAAGAAATAAAGGCAGAGCTTTATACCACTCTTGCCGGTGAGGGCAGCGACGAATTTGAAGAGAGGCGATCTCTTTTTATCGGCGCGGCAAAGCATATCACCAGCGAAGAGGAGGCTATGGAGTTCGTCAAGGCGAAGAAAAAGGAATACGGTGACGCCACGCACAACTGCTGGGCTTACCTTTTAAAGGGCGGCATTGTGGCGAGATATTCCGATGACGGTGAGCCGCAGGGAACTGCGGGTGTGCCGATGCTTGAAACTATCCGCAAGAGCGGCGTTTCTGATTGCGTTGTCGTGGTGACGAGATATTTCGGCGGAATACTGCTCGGAGCGGGCGGACTTGTTCGCGCATACTCGCACGGAGCGAAGATCGGACTTGAAGCGGCGGGTATCGTAACTTACGAGAAATATGCCGAATTAAAGCTTGACTGCTCATATTCCGACTATCAGAAATACGCGGTGATTTTGCCGACCTTTGCGGCAATAATCGACGACACCGAATTTACCGACAGGGTGACGGTGAAATTTGCCGTGAAGGAGACCGTTGTCTCTCCGCTCTCGCAGAAAATAACCGAAATGAGCGGCGGTAGGGATTCTATCGAGCGCATCGGGGAAAGGTACGATTACAGATAATGGAAAAGATCTTTGATACCCACGCGCATTATTTTGACGCGAAGTTTGACACTCTTGAGGGTGGCGCGGATGCGTTGCTTTCAAGCGAGGAGTTCCTTTGTACGGTCTGCGGCGTTATAAACGTGGGAACTGACCCGAAAAGCTCCGAGGTTGCCGTTGAAATGGCAAAAAAATATGATTTTATGTATGCGGCGGTGGGAATCCACCCCTCCGACGCGCAAAATATATGCAAGCGCACACCCGACGAGGAGATTGCCGATATTGAAGTTATGATATGTGACGGGGCGGCGAGAAGGGAAAACAAGATAGTTGCCATCGGTGAGATCGGCTTTGATTACTACTGGCAACCTGTAAACAAGGCTCTTCAATACGAGTACTTTGATAAGCAGATGGCGCTTGCTAAAAAATACGGTCTTCCCGTAGTCATTCACAACCGCGACTCGCACGGCGATGTGTTTGATATGATATGCAAGCACCCCGACGTTATCGGAGTCATTCACAGCTGCAGTATGAGCGCGGAGATGGTACGCGAGGTGGTAAAGCGCGGCTGGTATATCTCGTTTGCAGGTCCATTGACCTACAAAAACGCGCAGAAGGTAAGGGAAGCGTGCGCGGAAGTTCCGCTTGACATGCTTCTTGTTGAAACAGACGCGCCTTATCTCTCGCCGGTGCCGTACAGGGGAAAGATAAACAACTCTGTATATATGCGGAAAACCGCAGAGGTTGCCGCAGAGATACACGGCCTGTCGTTTGACCAATTGGCAAGGAAAACGACCGAAAACGCAAAGATTTTGTTTGGTTTATAAAAAACAAGGCTCTGTTTTTGTCGGATTTTACAAAATGTAAAAATCTGCCTTGACAGAGTCTTTTCTTTTTTGTAAAATATTAGTATCGGGGGGCTATTTGCTCTTATTTTCTTAAATTCGGAGGACGGAATATGCCTACACTTACAGCTTATAAGGTTAAATCCAAGGGAAGAAATCTGTTTCTGCGCGTTTCAAAGGGACACTTTGCAACAGGTCGCTCCCACAGCAACTATTACATTGACGTTACTATGCAAAAATCCCGTCTTTCCGAGGCGCAGGCACTTGCCAAGGAGATAGCGGCATACTACAACAAAAATACTATCGTCGACACCATTCTTTGCCTTGACGAAATGCAAGTCGTCGGTACCTGCCTTGCAGACGAGCTGACACGCGCGGACTTTCTTAACATGAACGCGCACCAGACAATATACATAGTTACCCCCGAACAGACATCGGGCAACCAGCTTCTCTTCAGAGACAGTATGGCTCCCATGATTGCGGGCAAGCACGTGCTTATCCTCGCTGCATCGGTCAACACCGGCTATACAGTCAAGGCGGCTATCGAGGCGGTCGGATATTACGGCGGAGCGACAGTTGGTATTGCATCCATATTCGCAACCACCGAGGAGTGCATGGGTATTCCCGTAAACTCTGTATTCGATCCCAACGACCTTGACGGATACATGTTAAGTCCCTCGCACGAGTGCCCCATGTGCAAGAGGGGTGAGAAGATAGATGCTCTTGTAAACAGCTTTGGTTTCTCTAAGCTGTAATCAATCCTTATTGTAAAAAGCAACGTTTTGCAGGACGTTGCTTTTTTTGTTGCACAAAAAGGCAAAAAGTCTTACAAATTGTTATAAATACACAAAATTTCAATTTCAAATTCTACTAATAGGATAGAAAAAAGTGACTAAAAAAGATTGAAAAATTCGGCGTTTTGTTGTATAATATTTATATGCGATTGCGTTATTATATGGAAATATCCTTGGTAATGTGATTTATTAGTCTACATAAATGAAAGGGACCCGTGAAATATTGCGGGTTTAAGGAAAAAGACAATGGCTCAGTACAGCACAAAACAGATCCGTAACATTGCATTGGCAGGCCACGGCGGAAGCGGTAAGACCTCTCTGGCAGAGGCTATGCTTTTCGTATCCGGTGGCACAGACAGACTCGGTAACGTTCCGGACGGAAACACCGTCTGTGACTATGACGCCGAGGAGCAGGTAAGAAAGTTCTCGCTTTCTGCAGCGGCTGCTCACGTATTCTGGAAGGACGTTAAAATCAATATTATAGATACTCCCGGTTACCTTGACTTTGAGGGCGAGGTCGTTCAGGGCGCGCGTGTCGCAGATTCCTGCGTTATCCTCGTTGACGGTAAGGCCGGTATGGAAGTCGGTACAGAGCTTGCTTGGGATAAGGCATCCGCTGCAGGTGTTCCCAAGGCGTTCTTTATCAACAAGTGCGACAACTACGACGCACACTTTAACGCTACCTTTGATCAGCTTCGCGAGAAGTTCGGCAAGTCGCTCTGCCCCGTATTTATCCCCGTCGGTAAGAACGGTAAGGATATCACCATGGTAGACCTTCTTGACATGCAGGCTTACGTTTACGACGATTCCGGTAAGAGATTCCCCACAGATATGACTCCCGAGCTTGAGGCGGCTGCCGACAGATATAAGGAGGTTCTTTGGGAGGCTGTTGCAGGAACAAGTGAGGAGCTTATGGAGAAGTTCTTTGAGGGCGAGCCCTTCTCAAGAGAGGAGTGCGTTGAGGGTCTTCACCAGGGTATCATCGACGGTACCATTACTCCCGTATACTGCGGCGCGGCTACAAGACTTTGGGGCGTTATCGCAATGATGGATTCCATCGCGGCTTCCTTCCCCAGACACACCGCAAAGAAGGTTGAAAAGTATGCTGACGGCTCTGACGCGGCTATCGAGCTTGACGGTGATCCCGCGCTCTTCGTATTCAAGACCGTCGCTGACCCGTTCGTAGGTAAGATGTCCTTCTTTAAGGTAATGAACGGCACAATCAAAAAGGATATGGTCCTCAAGAACGCGAGAAGCGGCGCGGACGAAAAGCTTGCTCACATCTACATTATGAAGGGTAACAAGCAGATCGAGGTCGACGAGCTTGCATGCGGCGATATCGGTATGGTATCCAAGCTTACAGACACAAATACAAACGACACTCTCTCCAAGAGCGGCGCGGTTGAGTACAAGCAGGTCAAGTACGCTACGCCTTACTACTGCAGAGCTATGTATCCTCTCACCGCAAAGGACGAGAGCAAGATCTCCCAGGCTATCGCAAGAATGACCGAGGAGGACAGAACTCTCCGTTACGAGAACAACGCTGAAACAAATCAGCAGCTTATATACGCTATGGGTGATATGCACCTCTCCATTCTTGCGGCTAACCTCAAGAATCGCTTCGGTGTAAACGTAAGATACGAGATCCCCGCTATTCCTTACCGCGAGAAGATCACAAAGACTGTTGACGTTGAAGGTAAGCACAAGAAGCAGAACGGTGGATCGGGCCAGTTCGGTCACGTTTGGATCAAGTTCTCCCCCGCAGAGGAAGAGGGTCTTACATTTACAGTATCCGTTGTCGGCGGCGTAGTTCCCAAGAACTTTAACCCCGCAGTTGAAAAGGGTCTTCAGGACGCAATGCTCAAGGGTGCTTACGGCTATCCCATGACAAGACTTGCGGCAGATCTCCACGACGGATCTTATCACCCCGTTGACTCCGACGAAATCTCCTTCAAGACCGCGGCTTCTCTTGCATACAAGAAGTGTCTTGAGCAGGCAGGCCCCGTGCTTCTTGAGCCTGTTGGCGACCTCGACGTTCTTGTCCCCGAGTACATGGTCGGTGACGTAATGGGCGACCTTAACAAGCGACGTGCTGCCGTTATGGGTATGGATGCGTGCGAGGATAAGCCCGGCTACACGGTAGTTCACGCCTCCGCTCCCAAGGCAGAGCTTGCAGACTACCCGACAGTTCTCCGTGCTATGACACAGGGACGCGGCTCCTTTGAGTACAACGTAACCGGTTACGACACCGTTCCCCAGAACGTGGCTCAGAAGATAGTTGACAAAAAGTAATTTAATACAAAGCATTAATGGCGACCTCGGTTGAGGTCGCCATTTTTTGCGTTTATTTATTTTTAACTTTTTCGATTTGTGCGGCGCGCTTTGACAAATTTTGCGCGGACGGCATGCTACAATCAAATAAAACGGTACGGTTAAAACGAAAGGAACAACAAATGTGCGCAAAAAGAGACAAAAAGCCCGGATTTGACAGTGAGTTCGACGGCGCAAGCTTGAAAATAAAATTAAGGGGAGAGATAGATCATCACACCGCGGCGGTGGTCAGGGTCAGTATGGACGAGCTTATACGCTCCCGTGCTCCGCGCACCCTACTATTAGACATGTCGGCGGTGGATTTTATGGACAGCTCCGGCCTTGGACTTATCATGGGAAGATACGCGCTTATGCAATCTGTCGGGGGTGAGACGGTGATACTTGATCCGAGTCCGGCCACCGAAAGGATAATGGGTCTTGCGGGAATGGAGAGAATGATCAAGATCAAAAAAACCAAGATCACTATGGAGGACATGGCCAGGGAGAAGAAGGGGGCGGTTGCTTCTTCACGCAGACACATGCGCCGCAACGGAACGGCATATGCCGGGGCGGCAACACGGAGCGCGGTCTGTATGTCACAAGGGCAAGAGAATGACAAAAGAGGTGAGGCAAAATGAAAAAAGGAAAGATATCGGGCAAGGTAATTAATAAAATGCAATTAAAGCTCCCCTCGCTATCTGCAAACGAGGGCATGGCGCGCGCCGCGGTAGCGGCATTCTGCGCGCAGCTCGATCCGTCGGGAGTAGAGCTTGCCGACATAAAATGCGCGGTAAGCGAGGCGGTAACGAACTGCATCGTTCACGCCTACCGACACAGCGAGGGAACTATTTACATAACCGTATCTCTCATTGAGGGCAGAGTCGCCAAAATTGAGATACGCGACCGCGGATGCGGAATCCCTGACGTCAAGGAGGCGCGGCAGCCGCTATTCACCACAGACGCGCAGAGCGAGCGGAGCGGTATGGGCTTTACCGTAATGGAGAGCTTTACCGACAAGATAAGCGTAAGCTCACGTGTCGGAAGCGGAACAAAGGTAACTATGTACAAGGTATTCAGAGAACGGGCTACATAAACTGATACGGGAGGTATCGGATGAATACCGAAAACAATAATTTTTCCGCGGACGCGGCAGAAATAAAGGACGAGCGATATTTAAGAAACAGAGATCTTATACTTCGTGCGCAAGCGGGGGACGAGCAGGCATCCGAAACGCTTATTATAGAAAACACTGCTCTTGTCAAGAGTCTGGCGCTTAAATTCCGCGACCGAGGAACAGAATTCGAGGACCTTATGCAGATAGGCACTATCGGCATGCTTAAGGCTATAAGCAGCTTTCAGATAGAGCGCGGTACGGCTTTTTCCACCTATGCGGTTCCGCTTATCGTTGGCGAGATACGCAGGCATTTGCGCGATGACGGTCTTATACGCGTGAGCCGAGGATATAAGCGTACCGGAATAACGATAATGCGAGAGAAAAATCGCATTATGACCGAGGAGGGCAGAGAAGCCGGCATCGGTGAGCTTGCGGAGCGCGCGGGTGTCAGCATCGAGGAGGCGGCTATTGCCATTGATGCCGTATCACCCGTATCCTCTCTCTCCGATAACGTATACGGAGAGGACTCGCGGACGCTTGACGCGGTTATCCCCGACCGCGAATCTGCCGACGAATTCGAAAACCTCACCGACCGGATCTCACTCGGTCAGGCGATAAGCAAGATGCCTCCGGAATGGCGAAAAATCGTACTGCTGCGCTATTACCGCGATATGACCCAGCAGCAGGTAGCCGCTCAGCTCGGTCTGTCTCAGGTGAAGGTGTCGCGCGAGGAAAAGAAGATAATGTCCTTTTTAAGAGGAGAGTTAGCGTGAGGGGATAAGAGAATGCAGGGGGCGGAAACCGTTTTTTGAGAAAATAGGTTTCCCCCCCCTGCACCCCCACCTTCCAAAAAAACTTTAATAAGGGGAGGTAGGAGATATTATTTACTTTTCGCCATTGAAAAAAACTATTTGGGAAGGTTTTTGAAAGAATAGGGGCGTGGGGGAAGGAAAACTTTTTGCCGAAAAAGTTTTCCT
>JAZSBL010000041.1:0-11187 GCA_045602385.1 Eubacteriales bacterium
CCTTAGTTTCATTATGAAACCATTATATCATCTTTAATCACAACAGTCAATAAAAAAAGCCGAAACTTCACTTCAACAAGTGAACTATCGACCTCTTTATCCCCTCTTATGAAAAGTTTATGAATGAGGAGGGGGTGCAGGGGGAGGAGAAAACCTTTTTTCAAAAAGTTTTCTCCTCCCCCTGCATTTCCCTACATCATATCACATGCACGCCGTCGGCGGCGTTTTTGTCGATGCCGTATTTTTTATTCTTTCTGTACTCGAAGAATTTGAGCGCCACCTGCTCGAAGAGAGCGTAGGAGAGGACGTCCTCGTCCTGCTCAATATATCCTGCGGGGATCTTTGCGCGGAGCTCGTCGAGCTCGGGCTTAAGATCGTCTGCGGGGCGGTGGTCGATAGCCTCTACGTCGCCGAGTATCTTACGTCTGAACTCGGGGTCGATAGCCACGGGAGTCTTACCGTACTCGCCGCGAACGACGCCCTTGAATTCCTTTGTTACCGTCTTATATCTCTCGCCCGTGAGAACGTTGAACACTGCCTGTGTTCCGACGATCTGCGAGGAAGGAGTAACGAGCGGAGGATAGCCTACGTCTGCTCTTACTCTCGGAACCTCCTCAAGCACCTCGGTCAGCTTATCCTCCTTGCCCGCCTGCTTAAGCTGGGACATAAGGTTGGAGAGCATTCCGCCGGGAACCTGATAGATAAGCGCGTTTACGTCTACCTTCAATGCCTTGGGATTGAGAAGTCCGTCTGCGAGATATTTTTCGCGCAGAGGTGTAAAGTGCTTTGTGATCTTATCAAGAGATTCAAGGCTGATGCCTGTGTCGTACTGTGTGCCCTGAAGGGTTGCAACGAGTGTTTCCGTGGGGGGCTGGGACGTACCCATAGCCATGGGGGAAATCGCAGTATCAACTACGTCAACCCCTGCCTCGATAGCCTTAAGAAGCGTCATTGACGCAAGGCCTGCGGTGTAGTGTGTATGGAGCTGGATCGGTACGCTTACGCTCTCTTTAAGAGTCTTTACAAGCTCGTACGCGTCGTAGGGGCGAAGCAGACCTGCCATATCCTTGATACAGATGGAGTCCGCGCCCATATCCTCAAGTCTTTTTGCATACTCGGAGTAGTAATCCATAGTATATACGGGACCTGTGGTGTAGCTGAACGCCGCCTGAACGTGTCCGCCCTCTCTCTTTGTAGCGTTTATCGCCGTCGTGAGGTTACGGGGATCGTTAAGCGCGTCGAAAATTCTTATAATATCAATACCGTTTGCGATAGACTTCTGAACGAAATACTCAACAACGTCGTCGGAATAGTGACGGTAGCCGAGAATGTTCTGTCCGCGGAAGAGCATCTGGAGCTTTGTGTTCTTGACCTCTGCTCTTATCTTGCGGAGTCTTTCCCAAGGATCTTCGTTGAGAAATCTCATGCAGGAGTCAAAGGTCGCGCCGCCCCACGCCTCCAGAGAGTGGTAGCCCACCTTGTCCATATCGGCAAGTATGGGGAGCATCTCCTCGGTCGTCATGCGCGTTGCGATAAGCGACTGGTGGGAGTCACGCAATACGGTTTCGGTGATCTTTACCTGTGCCATTTATATAAAACCTAACCTTTCTTTAAATTAGCCGATCCAACTGAGGAACACGCCCGCCGCAACCGCGGAGCCGATAACTCCCGCTACGTTGGGGCCCATTGCGTGCATCAAAAGGAAGTTGGATGGGTCCTCCTTCTGACCTACTACCTGCGAAACACGGGCAGCCATAGGAACAGCCGATACTCCCGCAGAGCCGATAAGAGGATTTACCTTACCGCCCGATATCCAGTTCATGATCTTTGCGGTGATAAGTCCGCCCATGGTGGATACGCAGAACGCCGCAAGTCCGCAGACGATGATAACTACCGTCTGGAAGCTTAAGAAGTTCGCCGCAGACGCGGTCGCGCCTACGCTTATTCCAAGCAGAATGGTAACGATGTTCATAAGCTCGTTCTGAACCGTCTTTGAAAGACGCTCTGTAACGCCGCACACGTTGAGTATGTTACCAAACATCAGGCATCCGATAAGCGAGAGCGCATCGGGAACCAGAAGTCCGACAACAAAGGTTACAAGCACGGGGAAAACAAGCTTTTCTATTCTTGATACGTTGCGAAGCTTGGGCATCTTGATAAGACGCTCCTTCTTCGTCGTAAGCATCTTCATAAAGGGGGGCTGGATCATCGGGATCAGCGCCATGTATGAATAAGCCGCAATTGCGATCGCGCCGAGCAGCGCGGGACCGAGCGTCTTTGTTACAAGAATTGCCGTAGGTCCGTCTGCTCCGCCGATAATACCGATGGACGCCGCCTGACCTATCGTGTAAAGTCCTGTCATAAAAGCCGCCGAGAATGCCACGAATACTCCCGTCTGCGCGCCTGCGCCGATAAGGAAGTACTTGGGATTAGCGATAAGGGGGGTAAAGTCGGTCATCGCTCCTATACCAATAAAGATGATACAGGGATATATACCAAGCTTAACGCCCATATAGAGCAGATCAAGGAATCCGCCCTCGTTGATGGTCAGCTTGATAGAATCAAGCACCGTGGGAGCCACGTCGTGATTGATCCACATATCAAGGTGGAAGAGGTTCGCTCCCGGCAGGTTTGTAAGCAACATACCGATTGCGATGGGAAGAAGAAGCAGGGGCTCAAATTTTCTGCCAATGGCAAGATAGATAAGTACGCCCGCAATAAGATACATTACAAGGTACTGCCAGCCCATCCATACACCGTCAACGTAGCTTTCCGCGCCGAAGATGTAGTTGAAGCCCATATTCCCAATAAAGTTAATTATTGTGTTTAAGATGCCTTCCATCTATAATAATTCCTTTCGTTAGTATTTTTATAGAGTTGGAAGCTTTTTTAGTTAAGTGTTACAAGAACTTCCTCGCCCTGAACGCTTGCACCCTTCTGTACGTTTACAGATGCAACTACGCCATCCTGGGGAGCGGATATGTCATTCTCCATCTTCATAGCCTCAAGCACGCAGAGAACGTCGCCCTTCTTTACCGCCTGGCCTGCGGTAACGTTTACCTTCATGATTGTGCCGGGCATAGGAGCCTTTACCGCTACTGCTCCTGCGGGTGCTGTCGGGAACGCCTTTACTGCGGGTGCTGCCGCCTTGGGAGCTGCTGCGGGAGCGGCAACGGGAGCCTGCGCCTCTGCGCCGACCTCCTCAACGACTACGTCATATGAAACACCGTTTACGGTTACGTTAAATCTTCTCATTATATAAAACCAAACCTTTCTTATTATTTGTTCCAAGCGCCCTTTGCGCTTCTCTTGAAGGAAACGACTCTGAATCCGCCCGCGAATTCATCCTTGTAGTCGCCGCTCTCTATCATTGCGGCTACCGCGGCGGTAATTACCGCAATAAGCTGACCGTCGTCCTCTGACTGATTATTTTCCGCAGCTGCCACAGGGGCGGGATCGACCGCCGCGGGCGATGCATGCGTCTTTTGCTTCTTTTTCTTTTTCCTTTCGGGTACGTCGTAGAACACTACCTTGGAAAGCGAGATTATTCCAAAGAGAAGTCCAAGCACCGCGAATATCATTACCATACCGGTAACCGTACCCTGAAGCGCGTACTCAACTCTCTCGCCAAAGCTCATATCCGCGCCCGACATGTCCTTGTCGAGCTTGCCGGACGCTACGCTCTCGGTAGCCTCCTCTGCCCCCGCCGATGCAAAAGCAACGGTGGTAAATGCCATACATGCCACAAGAAAAAGAATGACGAATATGCTTGATCTCTTAAAATTCTTCATATTTATCACCCCACCGTAAAATTAAAGAGGTGTTCTCGCGTACTTGCGATCGGGCGTTCCGTCCGCCTTGAGTGCGAGCATATAAAGTGCCGAGCAGATGCGCGCGCGCAGGCTTGCTTCGTCAACGATGTCGTCAACGTCGCCGTTCTCTGCCGCGTTTTCTGCGCTTGCGTATTTCTCGCGCCATTCTGCCTCTACCTCACCGCGGCTTTTCTCTGCCGTGATCTTATCGTTCATAAGGAACGCGACCGCGCTCTCGGGGCTCATTACGCTGATGACCGAGCCTTCAAGCGAAAGAGCGATGTCAGCTCCTATCGACTTTGAGCCGAGAAGCGTGAACGCCGCGCCGTACGCCTTGCCTGTGACTACCGTTACCTTAGCGCAGGTAGCGTTTGCATAAGCAGAAGCTACCATAGCGGTGCATTTGCCGCACGCGCAATCCGCGAGTCCCTCGCTGTCAACAAGTGTGAGTACTGCGATACCGAAGCGGTCACAGAAGGAGATAAGGTTTGCCGCCTTCTTTGCGCCGATGCCGCCGATCTTGCCCGCGTCGCAGGTGTTATCAGATGCGACTACGCCACAGAGCTTACCGCCGAAGAACGCAAAGCCTGTTACGATTCCGCTCTCCTTTTGGTAGATCTCGGTAAATTTACCGTTGTCGCAAAGCGCCTCTACGAGTGCCTTGCCCGTAAGTCCCGAAACAGATACCTCACGTGCCGCGTCGTCGCCGCTCATCACGCTTGCGTCGTCCTTATTGTTCTCCGGAAGGATCTCAACAAGCTCTCTTACAGCGGCATATGCCTCCTCCTCGCTCTCAACGCTGATAGCCGGAGTGAAGCACTTATTTTCTTTATTGGTAGCAGTAAGGTAAAGCTCGCTCTTTCCCTCTACGTTGATACAAAGGTCAAACATATTGGAAACCGTAAGAGCAAGACCTGTGCAAAGACCGTCGTAAAGCGCGATCTGCGGGATAACTCCCGACGCGCGAGCAACACAGGAGATAAATCTGCCGTATGCCGAAAGCGCCGAGCTTCCCTCCGCTACGTATGCGCCCGCGCTATCGAATACTCCGATAACTGCCGCGCCGTTCTTTATTGCCATATCATAGAGCATCTCTATCTTGCGGGCGCCCGCCTCGTCAAATGCTCCCTTCGTTCTGTCACTGTCCTGCACGAATGCAAACGCGAGCTTGCCCGAGATCGAGCCGTAGCCGCAGATCACGCCGTCGTATGCTTCGCTCTCGCCGCGTCTTTTGATATACGCGCCGATCTCAACGAAGCTTCCGGCATCAAACAGTGAGGAGATCTTGCGACCTCCGGCCGTTAAATTTCTGTCCATTTACTGCCTCCATTTTTGTATATAGAATGTATTTTTATTATTTTAAACAGGAAAAAACTCATTCTTCCCCATTATACACTGATTATAACTCAAACGCGCCCATTTGTCAATTTACAATTCGATTTTCTTTGTAAACTATCAGTGAATAAACCTTAAATTATATTATTCATAAATTATTAGCCAAAAAATCAATGTTTTTTACGCTCCTTACACGTTGCGACCTTTTTCTTGCGCGGTTGTGTGTAAAATAGAATAAAAAAACAAATAATAGGAAAGGAAAAACAAAAATGAACTGCGAAAACTGCAAAAATAAACACGCGACTGTTTTTTACGCCGACGAGGGGGGCGGCCGCCACGCGCTATGTCAGCTCTGCGCCCAGACGCTTGGCAAAATAAGCGCATATTCCCCCGCCTCGGACTCACCCCCACAGAAGATATTTATTCCACAGCCCACGCTGACTTCTCTTGAAAAGAAAACGCCAACCGCCCTATACTCCGCAGAGTTTGCCGACTCCCCCAAGCGTATCTGCCCCTTTTGCGCCACCTCGCTTGATTATGTCAAGGAAGGCGGACAGGCGGGTTGCCCCGAATGCTACGCGGTCTTCGGCGACGCTCTTTTCCCCTCCTCTCTCTCGCCCGATCGCGCCCCCGGCGCAAGGATGCCCTCATCCTACCGCGCAAGCATAGACCGTACACGCTCGATCTCCGAGCTTAAAAGCAAGATCAAGATCGCAGTCGAGGCCGAAAACTACGAGCTTGCCGCAACTCTGCGCGACAAGATTCGTAAGCTTGAAGGCACTCGCCACGTATAAAGGAAAGGAGAAAATAACATGTCTTGGTATAACACTCAGGGCCCTTCGTCCGATCTCGTCCCCTTCTCAAGAGTCAGATACATACGAAATATCGCAAAGCAGACCTTCACTCCCCGTCTTGACGCAAAGCGCAGCTCCGACACCGCGTCAAGGCTCGATTCAATACTCACAAAGAACGGCTTTCACAGCGAGCGGCCTGCCGCAGGAGTGACCTTGCAGATGCTTTCCCTTGCGGAAAAGCAATTTGTCACGCGCGATCTCGTATACTCCGACAAGGGGCGCATACTTTACCTGAACGAGCCATGCAACCTTGTGCTGACGGTGGGCGGAGATAACTATATCTCTATCGCCTCGGTCATGTCGGGTACTTCTGTCGGCGAGGCAAGGCGCACCGCCGCGGTGGCAGAGGAGCTTATCGACCGCGAGCTTTCCTTCGCCTACGTCGACGGTATCGGCTACCTTTCACCAAATCCCGACGAGTGCGGCTCCGGCCTTGAATTTTCCACAGCCCTTTATCTCCCCTCTGTTCGCCGAGGGGCGGGTAGCATAAGGGTAAGCTCTCTTGCTCCGTCGGGCATGACTCTTACCCCGATGTTTTCGGGCAAGGACGAGAGCGACCTCTACATTCTCTCCTACATACCCCATTACCTTTGCGACGAGGATAGCGCGACGAGGTATTTCGCAGGGGCGGTAGAGGCGATTGCCACAGAAGAAAAAGCAAGGCTTGCGGCTCTGACCAAAGACCGTGAGCGCGAGATATACAACTCGGCGCGCAGGGCGCTTGGTCTGCTTGTTTACTCCGAGCGCGTAAGCGAGCACGAGATGCTCAGCCTGCTCTCCGATATAAGACTCGCTATCTGCTCCTCCGATGTATGCCGCGACAGTCTGCCCACCCCACAGACCCTAAATTACCTTTTGGGCGAGGGACTTTCCGCCTCCGTCTGTTGCGCGGCGCGCGAAAAATGCGAGTGCGCGGACGACTGCGACAAGGCGCGCGCTCTTTTTATCTCAAGCTACATAGAACACAAAAACGAGGTAAAAAATGTCAAATAAGTTTACTCAAAAGGCAGAGCGCGCGCTCAATTCCGCTATGGGCTTCGCCTCCGATCTCGGTCACTCCTATATCGGAAGCGAGCATCTTTTGCTGGGACTGCTTGAAGCTCCCGATTCCGCGGCTGCGAGGATCCTTACCTACCGCGGAGCAAAGCTTGAGGGAGTACGGGATACCGTTATCGAGATCACCGGAGAGGGCTCCCCGACTCCCCTATCCCCCACCGATATGACACCGCGACTTAAAAAGATCATAGAGGGCTCCGCCCTCCTCTCTCTGCAAAAGGGGCAAGGGTATATCGGGACGGAGCATTTGCTGCTCTCCCTTTGCTCTGACCGCGACTGCGTTGCCGTGCGGATACTTGAAAGCCTTGGCGTGTCGCAAGGCGACGTCGTGTCCGACGTTGAAGGATACCTTGATTCAAGTCCCGCCAAGACAGCGCGAGGCATTCAGCGCGAAAACGACAAGTCGAAGGGCGATTCAAGCGCCCTCTCGCAATACGGCAGAGATCTTACCGAGGAGGCAAGACGGCACAGGCTTGACCCTATAATAGGTCGGGAAAAAGAGACCGAGAGAGTTATTCAGATCCTTTCCCGCAGAACAAAAAACAATCCCTGTCTTATCGGTGAGCCCGGCGTTGGCAAGACCGCCGTGGTCGAGGGCCTTGCGCAAAGGATAGCCGAGGGTAATCTCCCCGACACGCTTAAGGAAAAAAGGATAATCGCGCTTGATCTTTCAAGCATGATAGCCGGGGCGAAATACCGAGGTGAGTTTGAGGACAGGCTAAAAAAGATACTCCGCGAGGTAGAGCGAGACCCGCGCGTGATAATATTCATCGACGAGATTCACACCATAATCGGCGCGGGAAGCGCGGAGGGCGCGATAGACGCCGCGAATATAATCAAGCCCGCGTTGGCGCGAGCGGAGCTGCAGGTGATAGGCGCGACGACACTGAGCGAATACCGCAAGCATATCGAGCGCGACGCCGCGCTTGAACGTCGCTTCCAGCCTATCAGCGTAGGCGAGCCGTCACGCGAGGAAACTCTGCGCATACTTGAGGGGCTTCGGGTAAAATACGAGGCGCACCACAACCTTAAAATCTCCGATGAGGCTATGCGCGCGGCGGTCGACCTGTCCTTGAGATATATTACCGACCGCTTTCTGCCCGACAAGGCCATAGACCTTATCGACGAGGCCGCCGCCCGACTGCGACTGAAAATGTTCACCTCCCCTCCCGACCAGCAAAGGCTTGAGGAGGAGATAGCCCGCATTGAGGGCGAAAAGGCCGAGGCTATAACCGAGCAGAATTTTGAGCTTGCCGCCGCTCTGCGCGACCGCGAGGATCAATTAAGGCAGGATTACCGACTCCTGCGCGATGAATGGGAGAAGATCAAGGACGACAGCGAGCTGACTCTCTCCGAGGGGGATATCGCTGACGTTCTGACACAATGGACGGGTATCCCCGCCGGAAAGCTGGTCGAGGACGAGGGCGCGCGGCTCGCTTCCCTTGAGGATAGGCTCAGGGCGCGTGTGATCGGTCAGGACAGGGCGATACGCGCGATCTCCTCCGCTATACGGCGAGGCCGCGCGGGGCTTTCCGACCCTAAACGTCCGATCGGCTCCTTTATATTCGCCGGGCAGACCGGTGTCGGCAAGACAGAGCTTTGCCGAGCTCTTGCAGACGCTCTTTTCGGCGGCGAGAATTCGCTTATCCGTCTTGATATGTCGGAATATATGGAAAAGCACAGTATATCGCGCCTTATAGGCTCGCCTCCCGGCTACGTCGGCTACGGCGAGGGCGGTATCCTTACCGAGAGGGTGCGCAGAAGTCCTTATTCCATCTTGCTTTTCGATGAGATAGAAAAGGCGCACCCCGACGTCTTTAATCTGCTTTTACAGATACTTGACGACGGTGTTCTGACCGACTCCCAGGGCAGGCGCGTTATATTCAGAAACTGCATTGTCATCCTGACGACAAATCTCGGCGCGCGCCGCGAGGGCGAGGTAGGCAGAGTCGGCTTCTCCTCAGGCGGCGCGCAATCGGGCGCAAAGGAGAGTGAGGAGCGCGTAAGGGTCGCTCTGCGCTCGCTTTTCCACCCTGAGCTTTTAAACCGCATTGACGAGATCATCGTTTTCTCTCCCCTCTCCGACTCCGACCTTGAAAAAATTGCCGCTCTGCTTCTACGCGACCTTTGCGACAGAATTGAAAATAACGGATTTTTCATCGAGTTTGACGACGCGGTCGCCCGCGCGGTCGCGCGTGTCGGGAAAAAGGATGAATACGGCGCGCGAGAGCTAAGGCGCGCGGTCACGACCATGATTGAAACTCCCTTTTCCGAGGCAATGATAAGGGGCGAGGTATCGCGCGGAGACTATATCGTGGCGCGGCTTTCGGGCGGAAAGGTATTATTTGAAAAAAAAGGCGGAAAATAAGATAAATACCTTGCATTTTGTATCTCTCCGTGATATAATTTATTGTGTGAGGGCCAAAAATCATCAGTCAAGGGAGAACGCTTATGAAAAACAAAAAAGAATTGCCGATTGCGGTCATTGACTCCGGAGTTGGCGGAATAAGCGTTTTGCGCGAGCTTTGCGCCCTTATGCCAAATGAGGATTTTATATATTTCGGTGACTCCAAAAACGCGCCTTACGGCTCAAAGAGCCGCGAGGAGGTTTTAGATTTAACTAGAGAAAATCTTGCGCGACTTAAGGAATACGGTATCAAAGCCATAGTCATCGCATGCAACACTGCAACAAGCGTTGCCGCCCCTGTTTTGCGTGAAGAGGAAAATGAGCTTGTTATCGTTGGCATTGAGCCCGCGGTAAAGTCCCCGTCTCTTGATTTTGACCACCCAACGGTGATTTGCATGGCGACCCCGCTGACACTGAAATCAGAAAAATTCCAGCAGCTTGCAGAGCGTTTTTCTGACGTTGAGGACATTATCCCTCTCCCCTGTCCGCGTCTTGTTGAATTTATCGAGAGGGGTGAGCTTGATACTCCCGCCCTTCACGAATACCTTGAGGAATTGCTCTCGCCCTACAAAAACGGCGAAATAGACGCGCTTGTCCTTGGCTGTACCCACTATCCGCACATAAAGGATGCGATCGCCGCGCACGTTCCCCCAAACGTCAAGATCTACGACGGCGGAGCGGGCACCGCAAGAGAGACCATGCGCAGACTCCGCGAGGCCGGTCTGCTCTGCGATACGCGCGAGAGGGGCAGCGTTGAGATACTCAACTCGTCGGGCGACCCTGAGCTGATAGAGCTTTCAAAAGAGCTTTTATACAGATAAAAAGCATCACTTGTGGCACCTGCCGTAGAGCCGGTGCCACAGTTATATTCGCCTCTCGGCGAGTTCTATTGCTTCGCAGTGGTATTCGGCTATCGCCGAGTGATATTCGCTACGCGAGCTTGGGAGGCGAATATAATATCACTGCGACCGTCGGGAGCAATATCACTGTTGCTTGCAACAATATCACGCTGACACAGTCAGCATATCACTTTCAATTTGATACGGCACTTGTGTCCACAAATGCAGTGTTTGCTAAGACTAAATTAAGGACTACAAAAGTTTATGGCTATTTTGCAAACAAACAGGTTTGAAAAAACAAAAGGCTCCCTTGTGTAAAGGGAGCTCCGCCGTAGGCGGTGAGGGATTGTCTTGTGTGAAATCTTGCTTTTACAACCCCTCCGTCAGCCTACGGCTGCCACCTCCCCTTACACAGGGGAGGCTCTTTTTTACCTCCCGGAAGGTAGTCGCAGAGGATTTTGATATGCTAATGTCAAAAGTGCCTTTGCGTTGCTTTTATCATAGTAAGGTCTGGGGGATTTATTTTTTGTTAATTGTTTCGCTTTTTGAATCAAATTCGGGGAAACAAAGCAAGAAGTAGTCGCATTCGTCGCAGCAGCATTCAAAGCCTTTCTCTCCGTTGCCAAGACAAACGGCAGGTTCTCCGGGAGTGAACTCTATACCGGTAATATCTATTATCTTTCTTGGTATATCATTATTGTTCATATATTCCTCCCTCAGTATATAAAAAAGTGCGCCCCATGAAGGAACGCACCGAAAAAGTGTTCCTTCATTGTTGTCACACAATCTCTCGCCAGTGTTAGTGGGTATGAGGAAAAAAGGAAACACCTTTTACCAAGGATAGTTTCCCACTAACACGAAAAAATATTAGATTGTGTGACGAG
>JAZSBL010000042.1:0-65835 GCA_045602385.1 Eubacteriales bacterium
AAGCTCACGGAGTGCGTCAAGCTCCGAGGGGGTCTTTTCCATGTACTGCGTGCGAATTTTCTGTGCCATAAACTGCTGATCGTTTCTGTTCATTATAAATTACCTCTCTGTGTTTGTTTTTGATTTTGTGACTGTATTATAACAAGCGTTTGTTTTTGATTGTTTTGTGAAATGTTTGCGTTTTGTTAATCCTTAATTTTTTGCGGATTTTATAATTTCTTCGGACAAGCGAAGAATTTCGGGTGTCAGCTCTGCCTTGGTTTTGCGTGCGATTCGTCTGTAAATCGGGTAGGCAGGAATCATGATAAGAGAACCGATAATCATAAAGAGTGCCGAGAGCCAAGCCGCGCCTGCGAACACGTCAAGGAAAAAGCACATTCCGATACCGAAGACGAGCGCCCCTACGATACCGAAGCAAAGGCTTTCAATCGTACCTGCCATTTGCACGCGCAGGTCAAGCTTTTTGAGCCTTTCAAGCTTGCTTTCCTCACGAGGCATATATTTGTTTCTGATGCTTTCGACTTCCTTGTTTCTCGTCGCCGAATAATTATAGCTAAAAGTGTTGTTTTCCATAATACTCCTGTTTCTTTCATTTCATTGTGACGATATTATACGATACCGATTTTTGAGTTTTGTTGGCGATTTGTTTCTGAAATGTTATAAAAACGATTTTGCAACAAAAAGCATCGGATATTTCACCGATGCTTGATCTGTATTTTGGTTGCTATTCTTCGTCCGTCTGCACCTCCATCGCCAACCTTGCTCCGAGGCGGAAGGCGTATTCGAATATTGCTTCCTCGGCAAGGCTTACGTACTCGTCCCGGCAGTCGTGGAACTTTTCGAAGATCTCCTTCTGCTCGCCTCTGAGTTCATAAGTGATTCCGTTTTGTTCAATGTTCTTTTCCATATATTGCACCTTCCTTTCATTTGGTGCCTTAAGTGTACTGCAAAGACAGAAAATCTGCAAATGTGCAAAAAAGAAAAATACGAGGACACCGAAATGTTCTCGTGTTTTTCTTAGCCTTCGCAATGCTCGTAATTCTTAATTCTCAGAAACTGTCCTTAAGGGAACTGAGCATTTCACCCTTGCTTTTTTTATTCAATTTACATAATCTCGGTAACGAAGCGGCGAATATCCAGTGCGCTTTTTAAAGACCCTCGAAAAATAATTTGCATCGTCAAAGCCTACGGTTGCGGCAATACCCGCGCAGGACATTGAGCTTTCAGCAAGAAGCTTTTTTGCAGCGTTTATTCTAACGTCAATAAGATAATTGATGATGGATTTTCCCGTGGTTCTTTTGAACTCGTTTTCACAGTATGCGGATGAATAAAAGGTAGCCTTACTTATATCATTGAGCGTGATCTTTTCAGCGTAGTGGCCTTGTATAAAGGAAATTATTTCCGCAGACAAGGGCGATGAATAGCTATCATATATATTATCGTTGATCTGCAATATAAGTGTTTCAACAGCCAATCTCAGCTTTGTTCCTCTGTCGTTGGAAGGGGAAAAATACGCAGACTCCAAATAATTAAGTAGAAACTTGATCTCATTGTTTATGCATTGCTTGAGCACTATATCCAGTTCCAGGGGAGTCTCAGAGTGAAAATTGATGCTTACATAATCGTTAAGGCACTCACCGGTCTCTCTCTGTCGGACACTGCCGGACGGTACGTATATAATATCTCCGCTATTTATCGCGTATTTAACTCCGTTGACATAATATGTCATCTCACCTGAAAGGAGAAATGTCAGCTCACTGAATTTGATTTCATGGCGCTCAATTCCTTTATGGGAGGCAAATTTATTGTGTGCAAAATAGGTAACTTCGTTAATCATACTATCACCCCATCTTTACAGGTGGATTTTAATAAGTTTGTGCTAAAAATATTCCAAAATTCACGAATTGTCCATTGAAAAGACATTAAAATATGCTATAATAATTATAGCATATTAGTAATTAATTGTCAATATTGTTTTATTTAAACTTAAAGTATTTTACAAATCAGTATCTTCGGCCCTTAAAAACGGACGGGAAACGTAATAAATCACTCAACACTAAGGACGGAAAACAACAATGAAAAAGGTTTGCGTTGTAACAGGTGCAGGCGGCGTTCTCTGCGCCGAATTTGCCAGAGAAATGTCAAAGAACGGATATGCCGTAGCTCTGCTTGATCTCAATGAATCTGCCGCTAAATCTGTGGCTGACGAGATCTGCGCGTGCGGAGGACTGGCAAAGGCATACAAGGCTAACGTACTTGACAGAGAATGTCTTGATGACGTACACAGGCAGGTTCTTGCAGAGCTTGGCAAGTGCACGGTATTGATAAACGGCGCGGGAGGAAACAGCCCCAAAGCAACTACCGCTCACGAATATTTTGAAAAGGGTGACGAGGAGCGTGACGACATTCTCACATTCTTCAACCTTGACGAAGGCGGCTTTGATTTTGTGTTTGATCTCAACATGAAGGGAGTTCTTCTTCCTACACAGGTCTTTTCAAGAGATATGATCGGCGCCGAGGGCTGCTCGATAATCAATATCTCCTCGATGAATGCATATACCCCTCTTACAAAGATCCCCGCGTACAGCTCCGCTAAGGCGGCTGTATCCAACTTCACGCAGTGGCTTGCGGTCCACTTTGCAAAAGAGGGAATCAGAGTAAACGGAATTGCCCCCGGATTCTTCGCTACAAACCAAAACAGAGCGCTCCTCTTTAATCCCGACGGAACGCCCACCGCAAGAACGGGTAAGATCCTTGCGGCCACTCCCATGGGTCGATTCGGCGAGGCAAGCGAGCTTCTCGGAGCTCTTAAATTCCTGGCAGACCCCACGGCATCCGGATTTGTCACAGGCACTGTAATTCCCGTTGACGGCGGATTCTCCGCATATTCCGGAGTTTAATACACGAGAGGAGAACAAACATGAACAACGAAAAAATCATTCTTTGCGGCTTTGCCGATGAGGCAGATCCCGGTATTGACGGTCAGATCGAGGCGCTTCGCGAAAACGGTATTTCCTTGCTTGAGATCAGAGGAGTTGACGGCAGAAATATAAGCGAGGTAACTCCCGACGAGGCAAAAGAGCTCCGAGCAAAATTCGACGCAAACGGAATTTCCGTTTGGTCCTTGGGCTCTCCTATAGGAAAGATCAACATAAACGACGACTTCGATAAGGAGATCGAAAAGCTCAGGGCACTCCTTGAGGTTGGTAAGATCCTCGGCGCAAGATGCATCAGACTCTTCAGCTTCTACGGAACAGAGGGCAAGGCTGAGCATCTCCCCGTAATTTGTGAGAGACTTAAGAAGTACGTTGAGATATCCGCAGAATACGGCATCATTCCTTGTCACGAAAACGAAAAGGGTGTTTACGGTGAGAACGCGGCACGCTGCCTTGAAATCCACAAGGCCGTTCCCGGACTTAAGGCGGTATTTGATCCCGCCAACTTCGTTCAGGCAGATCAGGACGTTCTTGAGGCATGGGACATGCTTGAGGAATACGTATACTACGGACATATCAAGGACGCAAACGAGGAAAAGAACATCGTTCCTCCCGGACAGGGATGCGGCAAGATTGCAGAGTATCTTCCCAAGTTTGTAGAAAAGGGATGCACTGTTCTTACCCTTGAACCTCACCTCATGGAATTCGTAGGTCTTGCGGGTCTTGAGGAAGAGGGCGCAAAGAGCGACGTAGGCTCTGTAATTAGTTTTGAAAGCGGCAGAGACGCATTCAAGTGCGCAGCCGATGCTTTAAAAGAAATTATTGCTACCATTTAAGGAGGTATTGCTATGATCTTAGGTGTTCAGTTTTACACATTGCGTGAACAGTGTAAGGACCTCAAGGGCTTTGAGGAGTCTATGAAGAAGGTCGCTGATATCGGATACACATCCATTCAGCTTTCCGGCGTTTGCGCTCACGAGCCCGAATGGGCTTACGAGAAGGCACGTGAAAACGGCTTGTCCATTGACCTTACACACTACGATCTCAAGAAGATGTGCCACGAAACAGCTGCTACAATCGCTCATCATGATGCCTTGCACTGCAGTCATATAGGACTTGGCTCCAGCCCATATCCGAAGACAGAGGAGGGTCTTGAGCATCTTTGTCAGAACCTCGCTCCCGTGGTTAAGGAGTTCGCCGCACACGGCAAGAAGTTCGCATATCACAACCACCACTGGGAGTTCTTCAGACACGGCGACAAGACATTCCTTGACGGCCTTTGCGAGCGTTTCACTCCCGACGAGCTTGCCATTATTCTTGACGTGTTCTGGGTACAGGCTGCAGGCGGTGACCCCGTAGCATGGATCAAGAAGCTTAAGGGCAGACTTGACAGAGTTCACTTTAAGGACATGAAGATATTCCTTCATGAGGATATCTACAACATGGACTGCCGTAGAGTTGCATCTATCGGTGAAGGTATCATGAACTACGATGCAATCATTGAGGCTTGCCTTGAAGCCAATGCGGGAATCGGTTACGTAGAGCTTGACGACTGCTACGGTGAGGATCCCTTTGAGTGCTTGAAGAGAAGCTACAAATACATGTCCGAGAGGTACGGACTTAAATAAATTTGCTTTCAGAACCGAGATAACATTATGAAAAAGATCAGGCTTGGTATAATAGGACTTGGAAATATCGGCGCGCAGCATTACCGAAACGTTTTGGACGGAAAATGCCCCGAAATAGACGTAACGGCTGTTTGCGATATTAACCCCGACAGACTCGGGTGGGTACGCGATACATATGCAGAGTATCATAATGATGATGCGCATATTCCATTTCCCGAAATGTTTTCCAATGCTTCACAAATGATTGCAAGCGGAGCATGTGAGGCAGTCATCATTGCAGTTCCGCACTACGATCACCCTCGCTATGCCATCGAGGCATTCAGACATGGGCTTCACGTTATGTGCGAAAAGCCCGCAGGTGTCTACACCTTGCAGGTAAGGGAAATGATTGCCGAGGCAGACAAGCATCCCGAGCTTAAATTCGGCATGATGTTCAACCAGCGCACCAATTGCGTGTATCGCAAGATGAAGGAGATCCTTGACAGCGGCGAGCTTGGAGAAATAAGACGCACCAACTGGATTATAACCAACTGGTACAGGCCCCAGGCTTACTACAATTCAAGTGAATGGCGTGCGACCTGGTCAGGAGAGGGCGGAGGAGTGCTGCTCAATCAATGCCCCCACAATCTTGACCTTTGGCAGTGGCTTTGCGGCATGCCGTCACGCGTATACGCTAAGATCGGCTTCGGTAAATGGCACGACATTGAGGTTGATGATGAAGCATCCGTTATTGTAGAATATCCTAACGGCGCTACCGGTAGCTTTATAACCTCAACGGCAGATTTTCCGGGCACTAACCGCCTTGAGATAGTCTGCGACCAAGGATCGCTTATTTGCGAGGACAACGTAGTAACAATGCATAAGCTTGATGCTTCGGAATCTGCGTTTACAAAAATAAACAAAAGCCCTTATGAAGCTCCCGGTCTTACAACTGTAACGGTTGAGACCGACAATAAAAATGAGCAGCATCCCGCAGTTCTTAACGCCTTTGCGGCGGCTATCCTACGCGACGAGCCGCTTATAGCCGACGGACGAGAGGGAATTAACGCTCTGCTCATCTCCAATGCGATGCATTTGTCCGCATGGACAGGAAGGGAAGTCGAGCTTCCTTTTGACGAGTCATTGTTTAAATCGCTGCTTGACGAGCGAATCAAAACGTCAAAGAAAAAAGAAAACACGACCTATATCTTTTCTGAGTTCAACAAGACTCATAAAAGAATTTTATAATTAATTTTGAGGAGAATCCCACTATGAGAAAAGTAAAAATGGGCATTATCGGTGTCGGTAACATGGGTGCCAGCCACCTTAACGAGATCATGGCTAACAAGAACCCTGATATCGAGGTAACTGCAATTGCCGATATAAGCGCAGAAAGACGCGAATGGGCTAAGCAGGCTATTGCTACTGCAAAGGAAAAGTATCCTGAAAGTAACATTGGCGAGATCGCAATTTTCGAGGACGGTTCCGACCTTATAAAGAGTGGAACATGTGAGGCGATCATTATCGCGGTTCCTCACTACGATCACCCCAGATTTGCCATTGAAGGCTTCCAGAACGGTCTTCACGTAATGTGCGAAAAGCCTGCGGGCGTTTACACGCTCGACGTAAGAGCAATGAATGAGGAGGCTGCAAAGCATCCTGAGCTTAAGTTCGGTATGATGTTCAATCAGAGAACAAATTGCCTCTACAAGAAGATGAAGGAAATTATTTCCAGCGGAGAGCTTGGTGAGATCAGAAGAACAAACTGGATCATTACCAACTGGTACCGTCCCCAGTCTTACTACGACTCCGGTGCATGGAGAGCAACATGGTCCGGTGAAGGTGGCGGAGTTCTTATGAATCAGGCGCCTCATAACCTTGACCTCTGGCAGTGGATCTGCGGTATGCCTTCCAAGGTAGACGTTAAGATGCACTTCGGCAAGTGGCACGACATCGAGGTTGAGGACGACGTAACCGCATACGTTGAATATCCCAACGGCGCAACCGGTACATTCATCACCACAACAGGTGATGCACCCGGTACAAACCGCTTTGAGATCGTTTGCGACGGCGGTATGCTTATCTGCGACGGTGTAACTCTTACAATGAAGAAGCTCGACGTGTTTGAGCCTGTATTCACAAAGACATTCAAGGGCGGTATGGGCGGCCCCAACGTAACAACATCCAAGGTTGAGGTTGACGGCTCCAATCCTCAGCACCAGGGCGTTCGCGCGGCGTTTGCAGGCGCGATCCTTCGCGGCGAGCCTCTCGTTGCAGAGGGCTACGAGGGAATAAACGGACTTATGCTTTCCAACGCAATGCATCTTTCCGCTTGGACAAATGCTCCCGTAGAGCTTCCTTTTGACGAAGTTAAGTACAAAGAGCTTCTTATGGAGAAGGTTAAGACATCCAGAAGAAAGACAAACGTTTCTGCAGTATTTGTAGAAAACATGGTTGGTACATTTAACGCGTAAAATCACAAAACATAAGGCAAACCTACTAAAAGTAGGTTTGCCGTTATGTATTTTATGAAATGATTGAAATTCAGTCTTTTTCGCTGTTTTTTGCATATTTTTACCGATATAATTATACAAAATTTCAGTTTAATCTGAATTGCACAATTTGCACAGTCTGACATTGGCGCGGAGGACTGTCAGACTGTGCAGAAAGCGCTCCGCGCAAGGTTGAGAGAGGGCAAAGCGCACCGCAGCTGCAAGCAGCTGCTACTATGCCCGACAAGTCGGGCATTTATCCGTGAAGCCTCATAAAGCAATATAGCCAACCGAGCAGTAAAAAAATATGGGTTTCGCACTTCCGGATGTGGCGAAACCCATATAAACGGTCAACTGCTAATCATCAGTTCGGTTATAGACCTACTTTCAAGAAAAGCATCAACGCAACATTTAAAACCGAGCCTAAAGGCTTGCTTTTGATATTCCTTGATACAATCAATCAAGGCAGGACAAAAAACATCTCTTTCCGACTGTTCACAAGGGGCAAGAGCATCAACAAACTCCATATAGCAATCAAGCGTTTTTTCACTCTCAAACGCGCCATCTTCAAACAGTTTTTCAAACACAATATCAGCTATAAGCATAAGCACCTCAAAATCAAATAGTTTTTTCTACAAAGACATTACAACGCGGGCAAATAACCCTAACAGTTACGCCATGCGGAAGAAAAGCGGAATGCCGAAAAAGTAACTTGTTGCAGTTCCAACAACGCAAAGAAACAAATTTATCGACAGAAAAATCACGCATCTTTAACACCCCCTTTTAAATATATATCAAAACTCGCGCCGTAGTCCTCAATGCAAGAATTTTGAACGTAAGCAAGAACAGTATTGAAAATCAAAATATCTTGCTTAGTAAAATTCGAAGAACTGAGAATAATGTCAAGCAAAGAGCGGTCAAAGGACAAGGGGGTGGAAACCCCTGTTTCAAGTCTTTGCTTGGCAATAGCATCGTCAACGTGCCGTAAGGAAAACAAGCCATCGCGACCAAAATTCAAAAAAAACTCGCGTGGTGTCATTCCGTTAGCGCGCGCATCAAACATAGCCAACGCGCGATTGTTTGAACTATCGTTCAGACCATCGGTACGCTCATAGTCAAACCACCAAGATTTATCGTCTGCTATGCGCTCATCTTCCGAATATTGGAATTTGTCAAGATCGTCAAGGTGACGGAGATACCGCCACGAACCGCAAGTGTCACGCATAATTTCAACGTGCGTTGCTTGGGGCAAGCAATCCCCGAAACGAGTGGCTTTATCAAGGTTATCAAAATTCCTCTTAATAGCGCTAGAAGTCTTGGCAGAATATGTATATATAAGAACGTGTGTATGGGGTTCTTTAAGCGTTCCATCGTCCTTTAAGTCCTTATCATGAAGGCAATATGCCCAATGGTGTACCCAAGGGCAAGAACGCAAAAAACGATTGATTACATCAGAACAAATGTAAGAACGAATATGAAATCGTCAAGAACGCTCATCTTTGGGGTTTTTTGAGGTTGAAACGAGTTTACCATCTTCATAAATGTAATGTGTCTTTTTGAACTTGCGAGAGGGTTTAACCTCTGCATTAGGTGAAATATCACCACTTTCCATTAGTAGAGATTTAGCGTTGCCGATAACATCTGATAGTTCCATAATAGACCGCCTTATAAAAGATATAGTTAGTTATCTAACTATATACCATTATAGTTAGTTATCTAACTATAAGAGGGCTATATATAAGACTATTTTACAAACACAAGAAAGGAAAGAAAATGTTAAAATGGAAAATTGAGCCTTTACAAGCATTGAAAGAAAAAGGCTACACAACATACACATTAAGCAAAAACCATATATTGAACGCAGGCACAATACAAAGTTTGAGAGAAAAACAGCGCATAGGGTGGGAAACGATAGACAAACTCTGCGCACTCTTGGAATGCCAAGTCGGTGACATGTTGGAGTACATACCAGACGAGCAGAATAACAATTGATATACATTCAAATGGATGTATATATACACTGAAATCAGTGTATAAGAGGGAAAAATAGAGAAGAATTATACAAAATCATAAAAAAATTGCACAGTAGCAAGTGCAACTGTGCAAAATGAGAGAAAGCCGAAGAAAGCCTTACGGCATAAGGGAAAAGGGCTGTTTTCGGGCAAAAGAAAATTGCACAGTAAAAACCTTACTGTGCAAAAATATTTGATTGTCCGCTATTACCTCAAATGCAAGGAAAGCCTTACGGCGTAAAGGGTTCATGAATTATACAAAATTTTGATTTTGTATAATTATATCGGTTGATGAATATGTGCCCTTTTTTACGAGATATTACTGTTTTTTGAGTTTTATAACTGTATTTCTCCTTGATTATTTATTGCACAGATACTTCTGCTTGGTTGCTTCTCCTCCTCGCAGGTGCCTTTCCTCCTTGTTTTTCTCCAGCACGCTTTTAACGTCCAGATACAAGGATTTATTGACCTTTTTTAATGACTGAGTTATATCTTTATGTACTGTGCTTTTACTGATCCCAAATCTTAATGCCGTAGCACGTACGGTCGTATTATTTTCTACAATATACAAACCGAGTACCACGCATCTTTCTTTACCGGATGCTAAATACATCATTGCCAACTACCTCTTTATTCGTTTGAGATTATAATATAAATTATGCTCGAACGGACGCGGTTATGAATGTATTACTGTATCTATACACAATGCTTTTATATTTAGGATCTGGATATGTTTAATATTGAAAATTTAGCCTTAGAGCTTGATAAATATGATGTTTTTGAAGGAATGACCTCTATATCGGCTGTAATAAGATCGGTATCGCAGAATCTTAGCGACCGAAGGATTTTCGCCATTCTCTATGATTCGAAACGTGAAGATAAAAAAAGCCGTGAGCTTTCCTTTATAAAAAAATGCTCCCATGATTTGTCTTTTGAGGTCGCTTCGGTCTCATCCGAGGTGCTGTCCAACCTTACAGCCGGTGAATCACACGGCGGTATCGTCGCAATAACCTCAAAACGCACATTCAATGACAACTTTGTTAAATTATTAACAAATACATCCTTTTATGCCCTTATAGACGGTATCGAGGATCCCTACAACTTTGCTTATTCGATTCGCTCACTCTATGCAGCCGGAGTTGACGGTATCATTCTTCCTCCGCGAAATTGGATGGATTATTCGGGTACTGTTGCGCGATCCTCTGCCGGTACGAGCGAGCTTGCAAATATATACGTGTGTGACACTCTTGAAGCGGTAAAACAATTTAAGGAAGCCGGATTCAAGGTCGTTTGCGCATCCATAAGAGACTCCGTTTCTATTTATGAATACGACTTCACTTCCCCTACTCTGCTCATTGTTGGCGGTGAGAAAAGAGGTATTTCCAGAAAGCTTTTAGATCTTTCCGATGCCAACGTGAGAATTGAATACGGCAGAGAGTTTATGGGATCTCTTCCCTCTGCCTCTGCAGTTTCGGTCATTGCGTTTGAGATTGCCCGTCAAAAGGCATCTTTCAACAAATGATGTTATATCAAATATTCCGCTATTGAATCATAATCAATAGTATTTATGTAAAAACAATTGAATCGTATCGAGGAATACCATGAGAAAGAAAATATCCTTTATAGGAGTTGGAAATATGGCATCCGCCATTATTAACGGAATAACAAGCAAGGATGAAAATCCTATTTTATGGTCTGACATTCTGCTTTATGACAACAATTTGGGAAAAATGTCGAAATACGCGCTTGAGGGCGCCCAAATAGCGCATAGCCTGGACGAGGCCGCCTTTTCAGCCGACTGCATTATTCTTTGTGTAAAGCCACAGAATTATGCGGAGGTTCTTCCCGTGCTTTCGGGAGTAGAAGGCATTCAGGACAAGCTTATTATTTCTATTGCAGCAGGTATTTCAACAGACAGCATTGAGCCGAGTGTTAAAGGTGCGCCCATAGTACGGGTTATGCCCAACACACCTATGCTTATAGGTCAAGGGGTGAGCGCGCTTTGCAGAACATCAAAGGTTTCTGACGAGGATTTTGATTTTGCATGCGACATATTTGCTTCGGCGGGCAGAATAATCAAAATAACCGAGGATGAGATGAACAAGATCATATGTGTCACAGGCTCTTCGCCTGCATACATATTTATGGTAATAAAAGCTATGCTTGATGCAGCAGAAAACCAGGGACTTGTAATGGCTGATACGAACCGGGCAAGCCTTGATAAAAAAGAGCTTTTAGATGCTATATGTGATACAGTAATCGGATCTGCAATGCTTGCTAAATCAAGCAGTAAAACTCTTGACGAGCAAATACAGACAGTTTGCTCCAAGGGTGGCACGACCGAACAGGCCGTGTCAGAGCTTGAAAGGTACAAAATATTTGAAGCATTTGACAGCGCGATGGCAAAATGTACTGCTCGCGCATACGAGCTTGGAGCAACTAAGAAATAAACCAAATATAAGGAACTATCATGAAAGATACTACAAAAAAGAGATTCAATCTCTTTAAATTTAATCGAGACGGAAAAGGAATCGATCCCGGTGAGGACAGGACCCCCAACCTCAAGTTTTTCTTCAAGCAGCTTTGGAGAAAGCTCTCAAAGATACTTACACTTAACATGATAATGATCTTCCAGGTCATACCGCTTATACTTTGTTTGTATCTATACTTTATAGCTACCCCCACTACACCTACCTTTTATTTCCCCGAATACTCAGCAATGTTTGGAATACAAGAGGCGGCGGCTTCATCCGCAAGCTCAATCAATCTTGGTTTCTTCTCCCTGCAGCACCCTCTGCCTGCTTATGACACCTATATCTACTGGGTAATCGCAATATTGGCAATAATACACGTTGTCACGTTCGGTTGGCAGAAGGTCGGCGCGACGTATGTTTTAAGAGGTCTTGTGCGTGGCGACAGTGTATTTGTATGGTCTGATTTCTTCTATGCGATCAAGAAAAACCTGAAGCAGGGCTTGCTCCTTGGACTGATTGACAGTGTTGCGATGTTTGCCCTTGCATTTGATATCATATACTTCTACACCTCGCCCCCAAGCAGCATGAATAACTTCATGTATATCATGACTATTGCGCTTATCGTGCTTTATATGATATTCCGCTTTTATACATATCTCATGGTCGTTACATTTGATATGAAGCTGTCAAAAATATTCAAAAACGCTCTGATCTTCATTGTGCTTGGCATCAAGAGGAATATTATGGCGCTTTTAGGGCTTGCCGCTGTTACCGCAATCGCGGTTGTATTTATTGTTCTCTTCCTGCCCATGGGCCTTGGAGTAACGCTTGTACTTCCCTTTATATATTATCTCGGCCTTTGCGGATTTATCTACACATATGCCGCGTATCCAATTATCGAGAGATACATGATAGAGCCTGTTGAAACAACCAATACATCATCAGAGGAATAATAATATCCCACAAAGGCTTTGAAGCAGCTACTACTTCAAAGCCTTTATTTTGATCCTATAAGCTCGCTGACTGTGACAAATTGGTATCCTTTTTCAATTAATGTTGGCAAGAACAACTCCAGCGCCTCGACTGTTGGGCTGTTATAGGAAATATAGTCATGCATCAATATTATATCGCCCGAAGATGCCTTTTCGATAACCATTTTTGCTATACTTTCCGGAGGTGTATGGTCCCAATCGCGAGTATCTATATCCCACAATATAACCTTATAGTCAAGCTCTCGCAAAAGAGTGGTAACGCCGTTGTCGATCATCCCCTCGGGCGGGCGGAAGAGCTTTGTACGACACTCGCCGTGCTCATATATCTCCTCCTCACACTTCTCTACTTCTCTCCTCAAAGCATTTGTATCAATTCGTGACACGTGTGGGTGTGTATAGGTGTGATTCCCGATTTCATGCCCGTGGGATAGTATCTCCTCAAAAGCGCTTGGATAATAATGGACATTTGCTCCAACCGTGAAAAAGGTTGCTTTTATATTATATTTGTCCAAAACCTCAAGTATTTTGGGGGTGAGTCTCGGATGCGGACCGTCATCAAACGTAAGCGCTATCTTCTTATATTGATTCTCGTTCTTTCTGTAGACGTCGGAATGATCCCCTTCCTGAAAATTATTTGCCGATATCGCAATTTCGCAAGGCTTTATCCCACAATTAAACGCGACAACCGACAAAAGGATCAAGACTCCAATCCTAATGAATATCCGCATTGTTCTGTTACCCTTCAAGCTCATCAAGCGTTCCAAATCTATAGCCCTGTGATTTCAGCTCTCTTATGACATCGCCCAGAATTTTCGCATTCGTGCTTGATGTTGGATGCAAGAGCATTATTTCACCGTTGTGGATATTGTCAAGTATTTTATTTTTGGCTTTCTCTGTATCCATTTGCTTTTGGTTATCCCAATCGGCATATCCGAAGCTCCAAAACACCGTTTTATATCCCATGGCCCTTGCATACTCAAGACTGTCACGGTCAAATTTTCCCTCCGGAGGTCTATAATATTTTGATAGGGGCTTCCCTGTTTTATCTATGCAAGACTCTTCAAGCCTTTCAAGCTCTGCTTGAAATTCGCTCTGACTCTTATTCACCATGGACTTGTGTGAATAGGTGTGATTGCAGACAAGGTGACCTTCATTCTGCATTCTTTTTATCAAATTTGTTTCTTTTTCTATCATGTGTCCGAGAACAAAGAATGCCGCCGGAACTTTTTCATTTTTTAAGGTATCAAGGATCTTTGAAACGTTTCCGTTCTCATATCCTGCGTCAAATGTCAGGTAAATTACCTTGTCATCGCAATCATCGCCGTGCTTTTTATCCAAGTAAAATCCCCCGTAGTCTTCAACAAAGGATATGCTTGAATCGGCTACGGGCTGTCGGTGATCTTTACGGTGGACACAAAACCAGCTGTGTACATTTGATTCCGCGCTGACAGGCAAGGCGAGGCACATAAGCAGGCTGCAAATACAAAACACCTTTGCTGTTTTTTTCATAAAAACATCTCCTTTCAACTTCTTTGTTATTAGTCTTTCATCATTGCTCCATCATATTTAACCAATTAAATGAAAAGGTGTTTTTTTAAGTAAATATAATAATTTTTTTGGTGTTTTATATTGACAAACACAAAAGTGAGGTATAGAATATAAGTATAGACATTGCCTCAAACAAGATATTTTATGAGGATTTAGGAGTTACCATGGGAGAATTTTGGGACGTTTTTTTGGGCATTTTTATAGGTGCTTTGTGTGGGGTGATACCGTTTGTTTACGGTCTGATTTCACATCACAATGCATTGGCAATCGTCGCAATTGTCGCCACGATAATTTCCGGTGTGATCTTTGTAATCTTTGATAAGCCGCCGTTCACGGCGATAGGCGTAGCAATAATATTTCTGGTGTTCTTATTCGCCAAAAACAAGAACAAACACTATAAAGACAACGAAGATCACGAAGAATACTTAAATGATGAATAAATTACATCCGACATTGACATGTCGGATGTTTTTTTATGCCGAAATATAGAAAAAACTATATACAAAAAGGAATTTATGTGTTATAATTATTATGTATAATAATATTTATATAGCACAAAGGGGTAGCGACCGTGGAAAAGAACAATTATAAGAAAAAGAGCAATTATAATAGAGGAGCGGACAAAAAGGATTTCCGTAACAATGAAATAGCTACGCACCAAAGAAACAACAGAAACGAAGAGCAAGGCGAGGACACGGGACTTGTCGTGGGCAGAAATGCAGTCCGTGAGCTTTTAAAGTCAAACCGTGAGATAGACAAGATCTTGGTACAGCGCGGAGAGCGTGAGGGATCTATCGTAGTCCTTGTTGCTATGGCGATCGAAAAAGGAATCCCTGTAGTTGAGACCGACAAGAGCAAGCTCGATTCCCTTTCATCCTCTGCCCCCCATCAGGGTATTATTGCTATGGCTTCAGAAAAGGAATACTGCTCTGTTGAGGATATTTTGAATATTGCCAAGGAAAGAGGAGAGGCTCCCCTTATTGTTATTGCGGACGGCATTACAGATCCGCACAATCTTGGCGCGCTTATCAGATGCGCCGAGGGCGCAGGCGCACATGGAATCATTATTCCCAAACGACGCTCCACGGGCTTAACACCTGTGGTTTCCAAAGCCTCTGCAGGTGCAATAGAGCATATGGCAATAGCAAAGGTTGCAAATATCTCCAATACGATTCGCTATCTTAAGGATAACGGACTTTGGATCTTTGCAGCCGAGGCGGGCGGGAAGCCCTATTACGAAACAGACTTCAAGGGTCCTTGCGGACTCGTATTCGGAAGTGAGGGCAACGGTGTATCACAGATAGTTATTGATAACTCAGATGCGCTGACATCTATTCCTATGTATGGCAAGGTAAACTCCTTTAACGTTTCCACTGCAGCCTCCGTAATTCTCTGCGAGGCCGCAAGACAGAACAGAACAAAGTAATCTACAAGGGGGATCGCGATGGCAAAAAAGAAAAAAAGCGAGATAGATGCTATTCTCGAACAGCTTAAAAATTCATATTTCGATGATTCCCGCGATATAGATGAGGAATCAACCGAACAAGCCTTTGAATCCGAAGAGGATGCCGAGCTTGCGGCTGTGCTTGAAAAGATCTTCTCAGAATCCGAGGATGAATATAATGTGGCAAGCGACGAATTTGAGCAATCCGAAGCTCCAAAAGCACCAAATGAGGAAGTGATCAAAGCAGAGATCGCTGAGCCTAAGACTGAGTATTCAGTTGAAACTCCTCAAGAATCTACTACGGTTGCCGAGGAATCCGACAACGAGGATTCTCAAGCAGTAATTAACGACGTAAAAACAGAAGAAGAACGCGTTGACGACGTTCTGAAATCAATGTTCCACTTTGGAGACTCCGAACCCCAAGCAGCTCCCGCTACCGTGGAGAATGGCGACATTTTGGATAGCAAGGTTGACGAGCCGGTATCCGTTGAGATGACGGAGCCCTCACGATACGGCGCTATGGATACTGAGGCCGTTGATGTCATTGAGGAGCAGATTGCGGAAGAGCCCCTCCCCTCCTTGGTGGAAAACATATCCGACGAGCTCCCCTCTAATGATGAGCCTGTGCTTAGTGATGCGACGGTGGAAGACTATTCCGGATTTGAGTTGATCGAGGAAGAACCGCAAAAGTCTTCTCTTGGCGATATTGTGGACTGTGATCCGTCCGCCACATATATCGACGAGCTTATTGAACAAGCAGCCGAGCCTATAGAAAAGAAAAAGATTGTTCTCTCTCCCGATGAGTACACTGACGACATTATGCAATATTCCCTTTCGGGTATTTCGTTCTACAAGCCCCAAAAGGATGTTGACTTTTCCGTGATTGAAGCCGCTATCAAAGCAGAAGAAAATGCCGAGATCGGCGAGGTCGTAACAAGCACAGAGAGCACAGACTCCAAGTCGGATATAAGCGACAAGGACATAGCTCTTCTCATGAAGCTTGGATACAGCGGCGAGATAAACGCAAGTGGAGAAAATGAGCATGCGCACAAAGTCATTTTTGACAAGAGCAAGACCTACGTTCCCGAAAGCCACGATATCGTACACGGCTTCTCCGGGAAGGAATTTACAAGCAGAGCTCAGGCCCCTGCTATTCAAAAGAAATTCAAGCAGGATAAGCTTTCCATACTGATCAGCGCAATAATAGTATCCTTGCTTGCACTGATCGCGGTCGTCACCGATTTTATTGCGGTATTCTCATACGTAAAATATGACTCACTTACGCTAATATGCTTATTGTGCTCGGTTGGCGCTTTACTGGTCATGTCTAAAAAGGTACTTTCGGGCATATCTGCGATCATCAAATTTGATACAAATCAGTATTCAGTTCCCTCTCTGCTGCTTATAGAGGGTGCCGCATGCAATCTGATAATGGGATTGATCCTTGCACTCGGATCTGCATCTATGACCGGTGGATACTATTATTCTGTTGGTGGATATGCCGTTCTGTATATGGCGATCGCCGCATGGAGCGAATGGATCGACTGCTGCCGAGAATCGGGCGTATTTGATTTTATTGCAACAAACAAAAAAATGTACGTTGCAGAAAAGCGCACAAGCGCAGATTTTCACTACAACGAGAACAAACGCAGACACGCAAGCTCGTCCGAAAATACCGGCGGCAGATACATTGTAAAGCAAGCAAAATTTGTTAGCGGATTCCATAACAAGATCACAAGCAACAGATCCGGTATTTCAAAGATCTTTATAACAATTGGTATTATCCCTGCGATAGCTATAATCATGGGAATGGTAATAGCCATCGTTAACGACAGCCTTGTTTCGGGTCTCTCCGGAATGTCCTTTATCTTCTTCCTTTCAGCTCCGCTTTTAGGTGTTGTTTCCCTTTCCTTGGTCGAGCTTTTGAACTATTTCAAGCTCAAGCAGATCAACTCGGCCTTTATAAGCTCGGGGGCATTCGAATCTATATCCAACGCGCGCTCGATTGTATTTAAGGACAGGGATGCCGTTGAGGTGGTCGCCTACACTCCTATAAACCCGAACAAGAATGCGGACAATCCCCGCAAGTGGCTTAATATAGCAAGGCAGGTATTTGAAGCGCTTGGCGGACCGCTTTCGATAATTGAAAAAAACGAAAACACTTCTTCCTCCAACATCGAACACGATATCGCTATAAACGCTATATCCGACAACGGTATCGATATATACTTTGATTCGTCAATGAATATACTGATCGGCGATCGCTCATACATGCAGGCGCACAACATTAAGGTTAAGACAGACGTTAATTTGACCGGTGCGATACGCGGTGCGGAGCGTTCGGTAATATATATGGCATTCGACAAAGTGCCGCAAATAGGATTGATCGTCACTAGCAAGGTGAAGAAAAGCTTCCTTAAGACTATCTCTCTCTTAAGCAGTAACGGTATTAATATCGAAGTTAAGTCCTATGAGCCTGAGGTAAATGAATACTTCTTTGAACTAAACGTTCCCGACTGTCCCATAACTACCGTGAAGCCTCTTAACTACGAGAGAGCCGATGCATCCGACGTTTCCGACTGCGAGCTTGTTTCCACCAATTCGCTGGATATATGCCGCTCGATCGTATATTCAAAGGTCGTTGCAAGCGACATCAGAAAGGCAAAAGCACAACGCAAGACCCAATCAATCATTGGTTTTATTGCATCCGTTGCTCTGGGGCTCCTGCTTTGCTTGCCCTCGAACATTAAGCTTATCGGCTTTTTGCAGAAATACAGCCCTGTGCTCTTCTATGCAATTTCGATAGCGATGATAATCCCCAGCATTATACATATAGTAAAAGTTTTAAAGCGAAAGTAAAGAGAATTTAGCATGAACGAAAAATTAAACGCCATATTAAAGCAAGTATCAAAGCCCGGACGCTATTCGGGCGGAGAGTATGGCCAGATAATAAAAGACAAATCAAAAATCAAGGCAAGATTTGCCTTTGCATTCCCCGACACCTACGAGATAGGCATGTCAAACCTCGGTATAAGGATACTTTACGAGTCTCTTAACAGACAAGAGGATATTTGGTGTGAGAGAGTGTATGATCCTTGGGTGGACATGCAGGAAAAGATGAAGGAAAACAACATCCTTCTCTGGGCTCACGAAAGCAAGGACAACGTAAAGGACTTTGATTTCCTGGGCTTTACTCTTCAGTATGAAATGTCCTATACAAACGTATTGAACATGCTTGATCTCGCGGGCATGCCTTTGCGCTCCTCTGAGCGAGGTGAGGAATTCCCCATCGTGATCGGTGGTGGCCCTTGCGCGTACAATCCCGAGCCTATTGCAGATTTCTTTGACATCTTCAATGTTGGAGAGGGTGAGAGCATGCTTGTAGAGGTAGTTCGTCTGTATATTCAGATGAAGGACGAGGGCAGATACACCAAGGCTGCATTCCTCCATGAGGCGGCAAGGACTATCCCCGGTGTATACGTTCCCTCTCTCTACGACGTAGAATACAACGATGACGGAACTATCAAGGCATACCTGCCGAAATATGACGATATTCCCACCAAGATAACAAAGCGTATCGTTGAGGATCTGGATAAATCCATTTTCCCCGACTATGCTATAATGCCCTACACCGAGGTCGTTCACGACAGGATTATGCTTGAGGTATTCCGCGGATGCATCAGGGGCTGCCGCTTCTGTCAGGCGGGTATCGTTTACCGTCCCGTACGTGAAAAAACGCCCGACGTACTCAACGAGCAGGCAAAGTGCATTTTTGAAAATACCGGATACGAGGAGATCTCGCTTTCCTCACTCTCGATAAGCGACTACACCGGACTTCCGGAGCTTACCGATAAGCTCCTTGAATGGACGAAGGACAACATGGTAAGCTTCTCGCTTCCCTCCCTTCGCGTTGACAGCTTTACAAAGGAGCTTATGGATAAGGTTGCGTCGGTTCGCTCTTCATCTCTTACGTTTGCACCCGAGGCAGGCTCACAAAGACTTCGCGACGTTATAAATAAGAACGTGCGCGAGGACGATCTTATGCGCGCGGTGAACGTTGCATTCGACGCAGGCAAGACGCTTGTCAAGCTTTACTTTATGCAGGGTCTTCCTACCGAGACCGAGGAAGATCTGGCGGCTATCCCCGCGCTTGCAAAGAGCGTTATAGAGGCTTTCTACGCGAACCCGAACAGAAACCGTGCAAAGCAGCCTCAGGTGACATTCAGCGTATCCCCCTTTATTCCCAAGCCCTTTACTCCCTTCCAGTGGGAGCCTCAGGATACACTTGACGTAATAAAGCAGAAGCAGGAATTCATAGGCAGCTGTGTCAACGACAGAAAGATAAAATATCAGCACCACGACGCAGAGACCTGCAGGATAGAGGCCGTGCTTGCAAGAGGTGACAGAAGACTCTGTCCCGCGCTTGAGCTTGCATGCCGAGAGGGCTTTAAATTTGACGCGTGGAGCGAGTTCTTCGATTACAACAAATGGATATCCGTATTCGAGAAAACCGGCGTAGATCCCGATTTTTACGCCAACAGAAGATACTCGTTTGACGAGGTTCTTCCCTGGGATATCATTGACTGTGGCGTTGACAAGAGCTTCCTTGTACGCGAGTGCAAGAATGCCTACGCATCACAAACTACACCCAACTGCCGCGAGAAATGCTCGGGCTGTGGAGCAAACAAGCTGGGAGGTGAAAGAACATGCTGTCCGAAAAGAAAATAACTCCCGGAGAAAAGAAGCTTGCGCTCCCTTTGCTTGAAAATCCGATAACTGTCAGGATCAAATTCTGTAAAACGGGAAATCTTCAGTTCGTGTCGCACCTTGATCTGCAGAGGACCTTCCACCGCGTGCTTGTTCGAGCAAACATCCCTATGTGGTACACAAAGGGATTCAATCCCCACGCCAAGCTTGTTTTCGGTCTTCCCTTGTCGGTTGGCACCGAGAGCATGTGCGAGATGGCTGACCTCAGGATAGAGCGCAAAATTGAGCTTAAAGACATAGTCAAGCAGCTCAACGAGCAGCTCACAGATGAGATGTACGTTCTTGACGCTTACTATCCAACAACTAAATTTGCCGATATAGCGTATGCAGAATATACCATCACCTTAAAGTCGGAGCATATCACTCCCGATACGGCACTTAAGGCGACAAGCCTTTTCGCGCTTCCGATAATGATGACCAAAAAATCAAAATCGGGCGAAAAAGAGGTGGATATTACAAGCTATATTAAAAAAATTCAGTTTGACTCATGTGACGGTCAGCTTGTAGCAAAGGCTATCCTTTCTGCCGGAAGCCAGGAAAATCTTAATCCCGAATATATCGTGTCGGCTCTCCGCGGCTGTGAAGCTCTTAAGACAGAGCTTGAGGATATGACCTACACGATCATGAGAAATAAGGTCTATGACGGCTTTATGGTTGAGTTTAAGTAAATTATACGGCACTATCCGTTAAAATGGAGGAAAGAAAAAATGGCAATTAAAATGAGAGTTCTCTGCTATCCCGAGAACAACAAAAAGCTTCACACTATTGCAGAGATAATCAAGGCTGAGTATAATCTTAACGTAAACTCGGTGGATAGAATTCCCCCTGCATACTCTTGCGACAAGGAAAGACTTGTTATCCTTGCTACTCAGATCAAGGGTAATCTTCCAGACAGCTACCGCTTGTTTGTTCGCGAGCTTACGAAGGCAAGAGCTGCAAACGTTGCGATCATCGCCGCAGGTGACGAGCCTTGCGTTGAGAGAACAAAGGAGCTTCTGCGCGAGGCAGGCACAAACGTTATCGATGACGTACATAACGTAAAGATCGGTTTGTTTAACACAAAGGTTACAGACGAGGAAAAGGCTGCTGTTCTTGATTGGGTTAAGGAGTGCGTTGAAAAGCTTGCTTAAAACAATATAAGCAAAAATAAAGGAGACTGAAATTCAGTCTCCTTTATTTTTTATTCAACTGTTATCAGCTCGTAATCCTTGGAGCCAAAGCCAAGCTTTTCTGCGGCATCTATTGTCAGAGTGCCGTTTCTGCTCTCTATACGCTCAATAAGGTGAGCCTTATTTTTGTCGTCACAGCCGTACACGAGATCAACACACGCCTTATCTATCGCAATCGGATCAAGCGAGGCGAGAATGCCTATATCGGCGATATACGGGTCCTCTGCCTTTGCGCAACAGTCGCAATCTACCGACATGTTCATCATGACGTTAACATATGCGATCTTGCCGTCAAAATAATCAACAACAGACTTTGCCGCATCCGCCATAGATTCAAGAAATGAATCGTGGTCAGAATTCCAGAAATTCTCGGTATCACCGACACCGTGTATATACTTCTTACCGTATGAGGATGCAACACCGATCGACAACTGCTTTATCGCTCCGCCAAAGCCGCCCATTGGATGCCCTTTGAAGTGCGAAAGCACGAGCATTGAGTCATAGTTAACTAAGTTTTTTCCAACATAGTTTTTCTTTATCTGTTTGCCCTCCGGAATAGCAAGCTCCAGATCCGGGCCCTCTGCGTCAAGCAGATCGACCTTGAAGCTCTCGCTCCAGCCGTGATCGCGCAGAGTCTGAAGATGTATCTTGGTTTCGTGTCTTGCGCCCTGATATGCCGTGTTGCACTCCACCACTGTGCCGCCCACGTGCTCAATGATCGGCTTCCACATATCGGGCTTTAGAAAGTTCTGATTTCCCTTTTCGCCGGAATGTACCTTTATAGCTACGTTCCCTCCCAGACTGCATCCGAGAAGCTTATACAGCTTAAGCACATTATCCGGAGTGATCTCTCGTGTAAAATATACCTTTGAGCTCATTTTTATCTCCTTTAGGTCACATTACCTTTGGTGATACGAATGTAGTCTGATCCTTGCTATATGCCTCGAGGTTTTCCATGATAAGAGCAACCACCTCGTCAGGAGTCTTTGACGTTGTATCAATAACTATATTAAAATTGTTGTAGTCGTAATAGTCTACTCCGTAAATATCAACGAAGCGATCTCTCTCAACGCGGCTTCTTTCCACAAGCTTTGCGCAAGCCTCGTCAACAGTCTCATAATGCTCCTCACATCCGCGCTGATTCTTCATGACACGCTTTGCAGCCTCCATAGGCTCAATTGTCAAGAATATCTTAAATGTATTCTTGGCAAAATGCCACGCCATTCTGGAGTCAAATATAAGCTTGTCATCCTTGCGCTCCTCTGAAAGCTTGGTAACTGTTCCGTCGATCTCGTGGTCAAGCGAGGGATCGTCGTTAAGTCTCTTATTAAGCTCCAGGGTGGTTATTCCAAGTCTGCGCGCGTACTCGCGATTTATTGTTCCGGTGCTGAATATCTCGTATCCGTATCTCTCTTTCATTATATTGCATACGGTCGTTTTTCCGCTTCCGAGTCTTCCTGTGATAGATATAAGCATTTGCCCCTCCGATTTTTTTAATAAAACTAACCGACTTTTCCACTATACATTTGAATGTATTATGAGAGAAAAGTCGGTTATCGTTTAAATTATTCCTCTGATGATTTAATCAGCATTACGGTAAACTGAGCTCCGTCAACAAGGAATGCATCCTTAAGCGAACCGTCACCAAGTCCCTTCTTGATCTGATCTGCGCTGAGGTTTATTGCCGCATCGTCCTTAAGAGCAAAGCATCCTGCGATCTCCTCAGCAGTAAGTGCTTCAGGGGCGACCTTCTTGTCCTCATTACCGTTGCGCTTTTCCTTGAGCTCATCGGTCAACTGTCCTGATACGTTGGAGACAAATCCCCAATAGTCACCGTTCTTCTTGTCAGCCTTCATACCGCCTATCTGGGTGATAGAGTTTTCCTTATCAACCTTACATACCCAATCGGCCTCGACGGAAAGATATGCCTGGACGACGTTCAAAATAGTGGGCTCTGCGTGTCCCTTATATGTATAATCTATGGCCTCCACCTGGGTCTTTCCTGTGGCATCTTTGATTTGGAAAGAAACCGTTACCGTATACATGTCTCTTTCGGGAATAGCTATGTCGGCATTCCCCGAACCACTGCTATCACATGAAAAGAATACACAAGCGATCATTGAAAGAACCAATACCAATGACACGAGCCTAATTATTTTCATTTTATATTCCTCCATAGGTTACAAATAACTACGGTAATTATACAATATTATAAGGAATTTGTCAAGTGTATTCTCTACAAACAATTAAATTATTTTATTAAATTCCCCACCAAAGTGATAGATTGACAAACATTATATAAAACAACCATATCGTATTTACGTACATTACCAATGATGATCGAGGAGGACTGACTCTGCTCCACTCAATTGCGCAGCACAATGAGCATATCAATGCAAGGATGGCAATTACGAGTGATAAAAATAATTTTTGCGCAAAAAACAGCACAGGAAACCATATCAAAAACATAAAAAAGGCAAAGGACAGATACAACGCGCCTCGGTAGGAGCTGATCTCAAAAGCCCCTTTATTATGCCCGCTTAGGACACAATCAATTATCCACCCCGCGCTCATCCCCATCAATGTGCAAGAAATTACTGAAAGCAAATTAAAAACCCAAAGCGGTGGCAGGCAGTTAGTACTTTCCGTTATGTGAAGCATATTCATTGGATTTCCAAGCACCGTGCGGGAAACAAAACATGCTACGCCCGCAACGCCCCCGTATATTATGGCGCGTGGGCTTAATATTTGATAAGATCTTTTCATAATAAAAACTCCATAAGCTGTGTCAATATATAATTAACACAGTTTATGAAGCTACCTGTTTTTTTATTACGCTAATCCGGCTTATCGGCTTTAAACCATCCCAACTCAAGCTCCTCACTTTCGTCAAATTCCGTGGGTGGAGCTCCGGTATTCCTGTTATACGAGAGCTCAGCCACCCCATTTGAAATTTTGAATTTTTGAGTCTTAAAATAGTCTGTATCTTCGTATATTTTACTCATAACATCGTCCCATATACATATAGAGTAATTACCTCTGTAACAGCTTACGCTCCTTGGCATTTCGTATCCTTGCCACACGCCCGCCAGAAGCTCCGGAGTGTAACCTATAAAGTATTTATCATGTGAGTTTTGACTGGTGCCCGTTTTGCCTGCAACCTCCACACTCTCCGCAAGCGTTACATATCCGCGGGCTGTTCCGTTATTCACGACCTGTTGCATGAGCTTTGTCATGATATTTGCGCTCGCCTGAGATATGACCTCGTTTCCCGAATAGGAATTATCAAGGATAACTTTGCCGTTTTTATCTGTTACCTTATAATAGGTGCGCGATTTGCTCATCATTCCGTTGTGAAATATTGAATATGCTGCCGTCAGCTCCCGCAGGGTTATTCCCTTTGACGGTTGCCCCAGAGCAAGCGAGGCGTCTCCACTATCCATATCTCTATCCAATGAGCCGATCAGAAGCTTGTCTGTCAGAAAGTCAAAGGCCTCTTCATTTCCAAGCATTTTTAACACCTTTACGGCAACGGTATTTAGAGAGTTTGCCACGGCATATCTTAAGTTGACATTACCAAGATACATCTTATTGGCGTTTGACGGCCACCCTGTATTGGTTCTTTCATCAACTCTGACGGGTGAATCCTCTATCACCGTTGCCCAATTTACAAGATCTCGGTCTATTGCGGGGGCATAGACCGACAAGGGCTTTATTGCCGACCCCGGAGGCCTTCTTGTATCGGTCGCATAGCTTTGTATCCTGTCCCCCCTTTTTTCCCCGACTCCGCCTGCGACTCCGAGAACGTCACCGCTGTACGGGTCAATTATTATCATTGACGACTGCGGAATTTCGCCGTTATCGTCCGACGGGAAATTGCCTAAGTTTGCAAAATACTCCTCCAAGATACTCTGAATTTCAATGTCCATTGCGGTGTATATCTTATATCCGCCCTTATATAGAAGTACAGACGCGGTTTCGGGAGAAATATTGTATTTTCTTGAGAAATCATTAACGACATCCTTGATCACGGCGTCCACGTACCACGAGTTATACCTTCTTGAAGATTTATCGGACAAGTTGAGCTTTATATCGCTTCTTATAGCGAGCTCGTATTCCCTTTGGCTTATATACCCCTCTTCAAGCATGCATAAAAGCACTGTATTCCTTCTTCCTTTATTTGCCGCCGGATGAGTGACGGGATCGTATTTTGAGGGGTTATTGGTAATAGCGGCAAGACAGGCACATTCACAAAGGTCAAGCTCCTCTACATCCTTTGAAAAATAATATTTTGCCGCCGCGCCAACGCCTCGGCACCCTTGAGAAAGGTTGATTATATTCAAATACATTTCAAGTATCTCGCTTTTTTCATAGCTTTTTTCAAGCGCCATGGCACTAAATGCCTCGGTGAGCTTTCGTTCCACAAGCACGGCGTCATTACCTGTAATATTTTTTACAAGCTGCTGCGTTATGCTTGATCCCCCGAATGTCTTCGCGCCACCCAAAACGTAATTTATCACCGCGCCGATGCTTCGCCTATAATCTATTCCGGAATGATTATAAAAGCGTTTATCCTCTATCGCCACAAAAGCGGAAATAAGATTTTGGGGCATTTTTGAATAATTGACATATTCGTATTTTGTCCCTGAGCCGATAGATGCATCCTTTATCTCCCGTGCTAAACCTGTTTCGTATAATCTGTCCTCATAGTCAAAATAATAAAACCGTGTTTCATCATAGGATCTTACCGCCTCCATAAGCTCCCCACTTACCTGTGAATCCGAATATTTATATAGCACTGCGGCGCCGCACATAATACCGATCGACGCCACAAAGCAAACAATTATTGCCGTCACAAAAATTAATCTGACAAATTTTCTCATAGCCCCTCCGGTTTAAATGTTTTCTTTTATTTTCTCACGGCGGCTATCTTATATTAATGTAAATTCTTGCTTTAAATACAAATTCGCACCGCTTTCTGCGGTGCGAATTATCGTTATTCTATGTTCTGCGGAGCGACGGTTATTTGAAGAACCTCGCATGGATTGAAAAATCTTGGAATAAAGCGGCAATTGTTTACTGCGCCGCGGTTTATTATGAACCTACCGTCATACATTCCTGAGGTGTATTTTGGAAAAAGTCCTTGGTGGGGTGAGTATATTCCCCGACCGAATATTCTCCACTGACCGCCGTGCGCATGTCCCGCGATCATCAGATCAAACGTAGTGTTCTTCAGATATTTCTCATAATAATGAGGGTAATGACACAACAGTATTTTAAATCCGCCCTCTCTGTCGTATCTATTCAAAAATCCGACGTCCGGCTCACTTATATTTAGCGCGGGGTTCATATCTCGGCCGCATACAAGACCGCCGACAAGCACATTATCATCAGTAAGGGTTATTTTTTCGTAGGAATCATTAATAAGATTGATCCCCAGATTCTTCACCTGTCTGAAGGTTTCCTTCTCCATCTCCTTATTCGGTACTCTGTCGACTTCCTTGGGCGTGTGAGAATAATATATCTCATGATTGCCAAAGCAGTAATAGATCGGGGCTATAGGTGCTATTCTTTGAATAAAACGCATAGCGTTTTCGTTTCTCTTTTTCATATAGTCGTTTGAAACCTCTATAATATCTCCCGCAAGCAAAATTATATCGGGGGAGATTTTAACGAGGGCATCCACCACGGCATCACTCTTTCTGCCATGAACGTCAGAAACGCAAGCTATTTTCAGAGAACTATTTACTTTAGGGGTATTGATTTGATATTGTGTTATTTTCATCAAAAGACTCCTACTCATCTAAATAAAATTCAATTTGACCTTCCCGTGGCACGAGATAATACGGTATGTACTCCGTCTCCGGCTTTTCAAAATATCCTATCAAGGCTTCGTTGGCAAATGCTATCGCCTTGATTTGTCCCTTGCCGTCAATTCCGTATTTTTGCTTGACAGTGGGACCTCTGCCGCCGAAAATCACGTATTTCGAATTTGAAATATAATATTCCGCTTTATCCGAAAGCGTGCTTTCGCTGTACGCTTGCGAAACATACGTGAGATTCTCCTTGCCTGTAAAAACACCGATAAGGTCGATCGGTACGACCGAGCGCTCGATATTATCTCTTGAATGCTCTATGACAACGTGTTCGAACATTTTAAGTCTGTCCCCGGACCTATACACGTATACCGACACACCGTTTTGCTCTGCAATCTGATACAGTCGCTCAAGCATATAATGCTCATCCTCGTTTAATGGATACGGCACCCATATTCCTCTTATCTTATTTTCCGCGAATACGCGGTAGTAGGTTGAAATATGTGTGTTGGTATATCTGGTCATTATGATCGCATCTATCTCGGTAGCGCGAGATTCAAAAACCTCTGCAAGTGCAAGACTATATGCTTTCCTGCTTCCGTTTGATACGTCGCAGATAACGACTTCCCTTTCGTCCGACAGCACAATAATGTCGGAGCTATGGGCAGTATTTATATATGTCGCATTAAGATTATCCTTATTGATGTCTTCATAGATGATCATCACGCCTGTAAACACCAGAAGGCATGCGAGAAACGGAATAAGTGAAAGAAATTGTTTTTTGTGGCGCGATGCAAATGAATATAACAATGCCGCGCCGAGTATTATCGCCATTGCCATGGCAAACGGGTAATTCAGAGAATAAACTATATCTTCAAGCTCCGACATTTTAGAGCAATAGCCGATCATCATTTTCGCCACGTTGCGCACAGCCCAAACAATAGCGTAAGACACGTAAGGAATATTTGCAAGCGGCAACAGTATAAGCGACAGTATTATGACAGCTGACGTGGGAATTGACAAAACCAATGATGACATCACGCTTAAAACGGAGATCTCCTTGATAAAGATGCACATAACTACGATCAAGGGGATAAGCGCAGCAAAGCAGGTGACTATTGCGGAAATTACCGAATATACAAGCTTTCGAATCTTAAGCTTCCGCCCCTTTTCGCATTTCTCCAAGCGTTTTTCAAAAAGATTGTTAAGCGCAGGCACGTATACAAGAATACCCAAGGTGGCGGAAAATGAAAGCCAGAATCCCGCATCCAGAATTGCCCCGGGAGATATTATAACTATTAAAAATCCCGCGACCGAAAGTGATGTAAGAGAATCGGGTATTCCCGACACCAAAAACGCAATATAGACCATTAACAGCATGATCACCGATCTGGTAGCAGAGACTGAAAATCCGGTAAGCGCAAGATAAAATACCGCAAATACCGACAATATTACGATCAATATGTTTCTGTTTTTGAACACTCGCCTTAAAAGAAACATTGCAAATCCCATTATTATGCTCATGTGCATTCCACTGAGCGCCAGTATGTGCGATGCGCCTACGCGTCTGAAATCACGCGCGGTCCGGCTTGACAGGAGCTGTTTATTGCCCAGGAGCAACGCGGAGCTTAAGCTACCCTCTTCTCCGCCGACAGATCCGGTAAGTACGTCCGAAAGGCTTTCGTTGATCCTCGGCAAGACGGTTTCATATCCCTTGCCGTCTGTATACTCTACCATCGAGAGCTGACTTGGATCATCTGAGGTAAATATTACAAATATGGATTTTGATATGGCATCTGCCCTTTCGCTGAAATTCCCGATACTCTCTTCGGGTAAACGAGTTGCGAGCGCGTTGACCAAAATCCTGTCTCCGATTCTGAGTGCGCCCGAATATTCACATTCGAGCTTAGCTTTATATTTATCTTTTTTTCCGTTTATGGCACTTACCAATATCTCATATTTTGAAGCGTAGGTGTTTTCATAATCGACTGAGTTAACGGTTGCCTCTAACATTACTTGACTATCGTACAGATCCGCATATTTTGCATAGCTTCTGTCATAATAATTGAAGGACGATACGAGTGCGAGGGTTATCATTGCCAATGAAAGGATTAATGTTAAAAATATATTCTTCCTTTCAGCTGAACGGTATCTGAATATTGCAAGTATAAGCGAAAAAACAAATGAGAGTGCCGACAGAATAATTGCTATTATCTTGACGGTTCCACCTATAAAATATGCGGCCACAGAGCATGCAAGAAATATCATACAGGATATAAACAGTGGTCTTTTTGAGAAAATATCCATGTGCCCTTCCGCCTTCTTTTTTCGACATAATTCAGGAAAGTGAAACAAAAAATAACTTTTTCATAAAACTATATTGACAAACAGCAAAAAAACGGCTATAATATCAACGTCATTAATAACTCACATGGGAGGAATAGAAATGTTTGACAAGTTTAAAGAATTGCTGGTAAATGAGCTTCAGATCAAGGAGGATATGATTACTCTTGATTCCGAGCTTGCATCTGACCTTGGTATCAACTCTATCGAGCTTGCCGACCTCGTTATGATCTGCGAGGAGCAGTACGACCTTGTTATCGAGGATGACGATCTCCACGGCTTTATTACCGTAAGAGATGTTGTAAACTACCTCGAGGCAAACTGCAACTGATAAGGCTCAACTTTCTTCAATACATATAAATGGCTATCCATTCTTTTGGGTAGCCTTTTATTTTTTAGCAAGGATAGCAAACTGCAGCAAATGCTCCTTCGGATATTACCTTTGCCTCCGCCCTTTTGGCATTCTCCTCATTTCTGAAAATACCGAAAACAGAGGTTCCGCTTCCACTCATCATAGCCGATACCGCGCCGTTATCCAATAAAAGTCGCTTCAGGGCTGCAACCCGGGGGCGTTCTGCCTCTACAACACTTTCGAAGATATTGAACATTCCCTTTGAATATTCATCTATGGATATATCCGTAGCACGTGTTATTATCTCAAGCTTGTCTGTTTTGGGAACGTATTTTTTGAAATTATCATATTTTTTATCAAGCGCTTTATAGGCATAAGGAGTTGACATTCCCTCGCCCATTCTTGCTATAACTATCGGGTAATTCGGCATAGGTACGGTCTTTTCCAGGATCTCACCCGTCCCTCTTGCGATACATGCCCCCATCTCGATACAGAACGGAACGTCTGCACCCAATTTGCCGCCAAGCTTCTTAAGCTCTTCCTTGCTCATGGGCTCATTGCACAAAGAATTCAGCGCAACAAGAGTTGCCGCTGCATCTGCACTGCCGCCCGCCAATCCCGCGGACATGGGAATTCTCTTTTCGATCTCTATTCTTACCTTGCCGATCTTCCGCGGAAATATATCTGCGGCTTTATAGACAAGATTGCTTTTATCACAGGGTACGTCAAGGTTATCACAAAAGACAGAGATCTCTTTTTCTTCCGATTCCTCGCGCTCTACGCGCACAGTATCGTGAAGCGTAACACTCTGCATATGACTTATTATATTATGGTATCCGTCGGGTCTCAGCGACTCTATATCCAAAAACAGATTGATCTTTGCATGCGCGTTTACCGAAATTTTCATCTTTTCTCCTTAAAACGACATAAATTACCCTTTTATTATACAAGATATATGTTATTATTTTATGAATATTCGAATTTTTTTAAAATTTTGTTTGAATGGAATGCTTTTCTCTTGACTTGTCGTTAAAAAAATATTATAATATATGGGTAGATTTAATAATATAATGCAACAAGGAGATAAAAATGACACAGATTTCTTATAAGACACGCGGCGTTTGCTCACGTCAGATAGACCTCGAAATTGAGAACGACGTTATTGTCGGCGCGAGGTTCATCGGCGGTTGCTCAGGCAACACTCAGGGCGTTGCGGCTCTCGTTATCGGAATGACTGTAGATGAGGCTATCAAGCGTCTTCGCGGCATCAAATGCGGCCCCAAGGCTACCTCCTGCCCCGACCAGCTTGCCATCGCCCTTGAGGAATATAACTCACAAAAGTAATTTAATTGGAAGAAGGTACCGTATAGATGAAATTTTATCTTGAAAACTATCAAAGATGGCTCTCTTGCCCCATCCTCACCCACGAGGAAAAGGCAGAGCTTGAATCTATCAAAAACGATGATGATGAGATAAAAATACGCTTCTCCTCCGGCCTGACCTTTGGAACAGCGGGACTCCGCGGCACAATGAAGGTTGGCATGAATGCGATGAACGTATACACTGTCGCGCAGGCGACACAGGGACTGGCTAACCTCATCGTTAAGGAAAACAGAGCGGCTGACGGCGTTGTTATCGCATACGACTCCAGAAACAACTCCGAGCTTTTCGCAAAGGTTTCCGCAGAGGTTTTGGCAGCCGCCGATATTCCCGCATATATTTTCGACGAGCTTCGCCCCACCCCTGAGCTTTCCTTTGCTATCCGTGAGCTTGGCTGCGTTGCGGGAATAAATATTACCGCATCTCACAATCCCAAGCAGTACAACGGCTACAAGGCATACTGGGAGGACGGCGCACAGCTCCCGCCCGAGCATGCAAACACCGTATATGCGGAGATATGCAAGACCGATATATTCAATGACGTCAACAGACTTAACTTTGATGAAGCCGTAAAGAGCGGAAAGATCACGATAGTTGGCAAAGAGCTTGACGAAAAATACCTCTCAAAGGTTGAAGAGCAGCTTGTCAACCCTAATGCGGTAAAGGCTGTTGCAGAAGATCTTAAGATAGTATATACACCTCTCCACGGCACGGGCCACAAGCTTGTTCCCGAGATCCTCAAGAGAATCGGCCTTAAGCATCTTTACCGTGTGGATGAGCAGTTCGTTATTGACGGAAACTTCCCCACGGTTGAAAAGCCTAATCCCGAATATGCGGACGTATTCAAGCTTGGAATTAAGATTGCAAATGAGGTTGGAAGCAGCCTTGTTATAGCAACAGACCCCGACGCGGACCGTGTTGGAGTTATGGCAAGAACAAAGAGCGGTGAGTTCCGCACTATTACGGGCAACCAGATGGGCGCGCTTTTGCTTGACTACATCATTACCGCGTACGAGGAGACGGATACTATGCCTCCCATGCCTTATGCGGTAAAGTCACTTGTATCCACAGAGCTTGCTACCAAGATCTGCGCGGCGCACAACGTGGAAATGTTCAACGTTCTCACCGGCTTCAAGTTTATCGGTGAGGTTATCAAGAACCACGAGGCGAGCGGCGAGGGCACATATATATTTGGTTTTGAGGAGAGCTACGGCTACCTCAAGGGCACGTACGCAAGAGATAAGGATGCGGTTGTTGCCGCAATGCTTATCTGCGAGATGACTGCTTACTACCACGCTAAGGGCATGACGCTTTGCGACGCGCTTGACGGTCTTTTTGAAAGATACGGCTTCTGCAAGGAATTCAACGTTGAAATTTACATGGAAGGTGTAGACGGCCCTGCTAAAATGGCGGCACTTATGGACGGAATGCGCTCCAACACCCCCAGTGAGCTTGGCGGCGTTAAGGTTGTTACCTTTGGTGATTATCAGGCACAGACATTCCTTGATGTTGCAAGCAAAGACAAGGTCTCCACGGGACTTCCCAAATCAAACATGCTCTGCTTCAAGCTTGAAAACGGAGACGTTGTAATTGCTCGTCCCTCGGGAACAGAGCCCAAGGTCAAGTTCTACTTCCTTGTTATCGCAAAGGACGGCAACGAGGCGGATGCAAGAATTACAGCATACAGAAAAACACTTAACGTATAAATTAAAAAATGCTTGGCAATGCCAAGCATTTTTTATTTTAATACTACGTTCTCTTCTCCAAGTATTTTCTCAAGAGAATTTACTACATATTCGGAGTAGTTCATTTTCTCGCTATACTCCTGATATTTCTTGGTAGACATATCGTAGAATATAACCTTGACCGTTCCCTCGTTGAAAATATCGACGAGATTTTTCGCCTTTAAGAATTTTTCGTTCTGCATATTTTCAACCCTAAGATATGCCTTGGTAGGTATAGACGAAATTTCTGCAGCCTTACTTGTCACAGGTCTTGCGGGGGCTTTTTTCTCCTCGGCCTGCGACTTTTCTGCATTGACCGACATTGCGTACATTGAAAGATACATTGAGAGGGGTGAGAGCGGGCTTGCCGCTGCAGCGCTTTGTTTATTTTCTTCCTCGGCTTGCGTTTTCAACGCATCTTTTCCGTTTTGCGCCTTTGATCCCTGATATGACTCGTTTTCAACAAGAGGAGCGAGTGAGTTGAGAATTATCTTTGGCTGTTCCTCTTCCCTTAGCGAAACAGTTCCCTCTACGTATATCGCATTGTCCAGGAATATCTCTGTCCCATGCTCCTTAAATGTCTTGGAAAAGCAGATGCACTCTATCTCGCCGTGTCTGTCCTCAAGCTTAAAGAACGCCATCTGCTCATTATTACGGGTAGTCTTAACGGTAACAGAGGTAATTATTCCTACGATGGCGACCTTGTCTCTGTCAGAATAGAGATAGCCTCCGTCAACATCCTTTTCAGAGATCTCCGAGATCGCGATATGTGATACATCAGACACATGCTCTCCGAACGTATCGAGCATATGTCCCGAAAAATACATTCCAGAAGCTTCCTTTTCTAAGGTAAGCTTCTTTTTGATGCTGAGGTCGGGGATATCGGGATAATCGTATTCGGGTGCTTCAACGCTACCGATAGCAAACATATCCATCTGTCCTGCCGGGTTATCCTTGCTCTTACGCATCACGTTGTCCACGATAGTCATATAGGACGCCAACAGCTGGGAACGGTATTTGCCGAGGTTATCAAACGCACCGCATTTGATAAGCGCCTCAACCTGACGCTTATTAAGGTCGGATATTGCGCTCATTCTCTCGACGAAATTGTCAAAAGAGGTAAATCTGCCGTTGAAGCTACGCTCCTTTATTATAGACTCAATAAATGACTTGCCTACGTTCTTAAGGGCAAGCAGTCCAAAGCGGATATTTCCGTCCTCTCTATCCGCGCTGAAATTCACTCGGCTTGAGTTTATATCAGGTGGTAGGACCGAAATACCAAATTTCGAGCATTCGTTAATATACTCTGCAACCTTGCCCTGGTTGCCCAAAACGCTTGTCAAGAGAGCTGACATATACGCCCCGGTATGGTGTGCCTTGAGATATGCCGTACGGTATGAAATTACCGCATACGCCGCCGCGTGCGCTTTATTAAAAGCATAATTCGCAAAGCTTGACATATCGTCAAAGAGCTTTTCCGCCTTATCTCCGTCAATTCCGTTTGCCTCTGCGCCCTTTATAAATGCCTCACGCTCTGATTCAAGCACGTCCGCCTTCTTTTTTGACATTGCTCTGCGAACGATATCCGCATGTCCGAAGGTATATCCCGCAATAGTACGGAATATACTCATTACCTGCTCTTGATACACGGTACATCCATATGTGTTCTTCAATATCGGCTCAAGCTCCGGAATATCGTATTTTATCTTTGACCGGTCGTGTCTGCACTCAATAAAGCGCGGTATGGAATCCATAGGGCCGGGGCGGTACAGCGCGATAACCGAGATAACGTCCTCGAGGCTTTCCGGCTTCAGTCCCTGAAGAACCTGTCTTATACCGTCCGATTCAAGCTGAAAGAGTCCCAGAGCCTCTCCGCGAGATATAAGCTCAAAGGTCTTTTTGTCATCAAGCGGTATCTTCTCTATGTCGAAATCGGGATATTCTTCCCTGATTTCCTTTTCCGCATCGCTTATGATAGTAAGATAACGGAGTGCCAAAAAGTCGAACTTCAAAAGTCCGAGATCCGCAATGGTATCCATATCAAACTGTGTGACAAGTGTGCTATTGCTGATTGAAAGCGGAACGTAGTCACTTATAGGCTTGTCCGTAATGACAACACCTGCCGCATGAACCGAAATGTTCCTTGGCATACCCTCAAGTGAGATCGCGGTATCTATTAGCTTTCTGTTTTGCTCCGATGCTTCATAGAGAGCCTTAAGCTCCTTAAAGCGCAAGGCGTTTTTGAGAGTGATGCCAAGCTCGTTTGGTATCGCCTTCGCTACCACGTCAACGTCGGCGTACGACATTCCCATAACGCGACCGCAATCACGAATAGCTGCCTTTGCGGCAAGCGTGCCGAATGTGATTATTTGCGAAACGTGATCGCGCCCGTATTTATCAACTACATAATCTATAACCTCGTCGCGTCTGTTATAGCAGAAGTCCATATCGATATCGGGCATGCTAACGCGCTCCGGGTTGAGAAATCGCTCAAACAGGAGATCGAATTTTATTGAATCTATTTCGGTGATACCAAGCAGATACGCGACAAGGCTTCCCGCTCCCGATCCACGCCCCGGTCCTACGGGTATGCCTGCCCTCTTTGCAAACATAACATAATCCTGTACTATAAGGAAGTAGTCTGCATAGCCCATGGAATTGATAACGGAAAGCTCGTACTCTATTCTGTCAAGATACGCCTTTTCGTTGTTATTTTCATTATCTCCGTAGATGATTTGCTTAGATCCAAGGCGGCGGTCAAGTCCGTCAAAGGTGAGCCTGCGAAGATATTCCTCAGCTCCCATTCCATTGGGACACGGAAACTTAGGAAGGTTGACCTTGCCGAATTCAAGCTCAAGATTGCACTCATCGGCAATCTTGACCGTGTTCTCAATAGCCCCCTTATAAGCGCCGTAGATGCGCTTCATCTCGTCGGTCGTCTTGATATAATAATCGTCTGTATCAAATGACGGCTTATTGGGGCTGTCAAGATTTGTATTGGTCTGTATGCACATGAGTATCTCTTGCATTTCAGAGTCACGCTTGCGCAGATAGTGGCAGTCGTTGGTCGCTACCATGGGTAATCCGCATTCCTCCGCTATTCTGACAAGATCAGGGAGTATCTCCTGTGTATTGGGAGTGCCGTGATCCTGAAGCTCTATATAGAAGCTATCCTTGCCAAAAATGCTTGAATACTCCATTGCTGTCCTTTTGGCGCCCTCGTAATCACCCGCAGACAAGAGCCTCGGAATCTTTCCGGAAAGGCATGCGGACAGAGCGATAAGTCCCTCGGAGTGTTGCTTTAAAAGCTCCTCATCTACACGTGGCTTTGAGTAAAAGCCCTCTGTAAATCCCTTTGACACCAAACGGATAAGATTCTTATATCCTGTCATGTTCTTGCAAAGCAGAACGAGGTGATAATAGGAATCGGTATTGCTTCTCTTGTCAAATCTGGATGCGGTGGATACGTAGACCTCACAGCCGATTATCGGCTTTATGCCGTTCTTTTTACAGGTCTTATAAAACTCGACAACTCCGTACATGTTACCGTGGTCTGTAATGGCAACGGCATTCTGACCGCACTCCTTAAGCCTTGCGGGTATCTCCGATATACGGCACGCGCCGTCAAGCAAACTATATTCTGTATGCAGATGCAAATGTACAAATTCTCCCATAACGGCGCCTCCTTTTCTTTAAATTAATTTTCTCTTTTTTGCTTCCTCGACTATTCTTATAAGTCGGTGATTCACTCCCGATTTGGATATCGGCGGGGTGTGGAGGGCAGCAAGCTCTCCTATATTCACGTCCGGGTTTTCTAACCGCAGCTTTGCGGTTATTTGAAGCTCGCGCGGCATATCGTCAAGCACCTTTGATGACACGAGGGACTCTATCGCGGAAATGTGCACCGCCGCCGCGGCAACAGTTTTCATTATATTTCTCGCATCACAATTCGTTGCCCTGTTCTCCTCATTTCTGACGTTTTTTTCTATCAAGACGTCATAGAAAGAGAAAAGCGACTTGCTTCCGCCACACGCGGTAATAAAGTCCTCTATTGAGGATTCGTTTCTGTAAAACAGTCCGATAGCTCCCTTGCGATGGGTTATTGACGGTGGTGTTATTCCCCATTCCGCTATTACGTTATTTAAAAGCACTGCTCTGTTTTCGCTTGGCAAGCGAAGCTCCATAGTATAGCATTTCTGCGGGTCACTTACGCTACCCGACGAGCAAAATGCGCCTCTTACAAAAGCAGAGCGACAATGCTGACATGTGAAAAAACCTTCAGGTGATACACCGTCATGATAGTTGTCCGCAAAGGTCAGAAATTCAGCTATTTTCTTGGATCTGAATTCAAGCGCGGTGCACTCAAAGCATCCTCTTTTTATTTTATTGACGGTCGCGCCGCATTTATATATAGAGTCTAACAGAAATATAATCTTTTCCGCCGTTGTCTCATCCGAAAGCTTGACGGATATTATGTTGTTTTCATCATGCTCCGCGGAGATCAGTGCGCCAAAAAGAAAGGCCTTCTTACAGCAGTTGCTTTTTATCTGCAATGCATTGAGCTCTTCCTTTACTTGTTTGGAAAAAGACATATTTTTTATCCTTTTTAGTATGGAATATAGATTATTTCGCTTTCAAGCGTTACGCCGTATTTTTCGAAAATTACGGATTTCGTGTGTTCGATGACAGAAAGAACGTCGCAAGAGGTTGCGCCGCCCTTATTAACGGTAAAGCCTGCGTGCTTCTCGGATATCTGCGCGCCGCCTACCGAGTAGCCCTTAAGTCCTGCCTCTTCAATAAGCTTCCCCACAAAAATATTCTCGCCGGGTCGCTTGAAGGTGCTTCCTGCATTGGGCAATTCAAGGGGTTGCTTTTCTTTCCTCGATGTCATATTCTTATTCATCTTCGTGAATATTTCCTCTGCATCTCCGAGTGCGAGTCTTATTGTCGTAGATAAAACTATCATGTCTCGGTTTTCCGCAAAGACAGAATGTCGATAGCTGAATTTATGCTCCTTGCCCGTAATTATTACTCTTTTTTCATTTTTCAGGTCATATGCCTCGGTTTCAATCACAACGTCAGACATTTGTCCGCCGTATGCGCCCGCATTCATATATACCGCTCCGCCGACCGTTCCGGGAATTCCGTAGGCAAACTCAAGGCCTGCAATGCTATGCTTCTTTCCGGCCTCGCTTGCAAGCTCGGTAAGTGATTTCCCGCACTCCGCCTTGATATACACCTCGTTATTTTTATGCAAGTATTCTGTGGAGGTCATCCTTGCTGTAAAGATGACAACACCGTCAAAGCCGCGGTCATCAAAAAGAAGATTGCTGGCGTTGCCGACGATCAGATACTTCTGACCTTTATGCTTACAGGTATTGACTGCAAATATAAGCTCCTCTGCGTTTTTCGGGAAAAGCGCGTATTTGGCACCTCCTCCTATGCGGAACGAGGAATGCTTTGAGAGTGGCTCATTGATCTTTATTTCAATATCCTTGCCAAAATCAATATTGCACATGTGACCTCCGAATAACGTGTAGTTTATTTTAAAAGCACCCCTGCCATCTCGTCAAAATTCTTGACAACGTACGTAAGATTATAGCCCTGTGGCAGATCCTTGCATAAGGGGTTATACCAGCAGGTATCTATTCCCGCATTGATTCCGCCCTGCATATCCGAGGTGAGCGAATCGCCAATTATGATAGCCTTCGTGGGATCGTAATCGGGTATCTGCCGTGTTACCGCATTGAAGAAATTGATGCTGGGCTTTTCGTGCCCGATATCCTCGGAAATAAAGCAAGCATCAAAATATTTAAAGATAGGCGACGGAAAAAGTCTGCTTCTCTGTATATCCTTTTGACCGTTTGTTACTATATACATTTTGAATTTTCCATACAGCTTTTGACAAAGCTCTAAAGCACCTTCCAGCATATATGACTTTGTGGCAAGACGCTCGATATACTTATCGCTTATCGCCTCTGCCTTACAGTCAAATCCGTAGTAGTCAATAAGGGACTGCCAACGCGCCGGATAGAGCTTTTCCTTCTCTATCTCTCCTCGCTCCAGCATCTTCCAATATCCCGCGTTTATCTCGGAATATTTTTTGATCACTCTGTCGTCGCTTGGGAGCGAAAAGAACTCAAGGCATTCTCTTACCGCCTCGGTTTCCGAGCGGTGAAAATCCATAAGTGTAGCGTCTGCATCAAACAAAAGCGTGCTGTATTTATACATTTCAAAATCCTTTCAAATTAAAAATCCGCGATATAATACAATACTTAACAATATTATACTATATCGCGGGTTAAAATGCAACTGATTTTTAAAAATTGAATCTGCAATCGGGACAATAATCTTTACCGAGGAATCTACCGCACAGCGGACACATATGTATCTCCTCTTTTCTGCTGGGATTTTGCGGATATTTCATACCCTTATGGTGTATTATTTTGTCACCGATTCGGAACACGTTCACATCAAGCTCTCTGCATGGGAATCTGAGCTTCTTTTGTTCACCGTCAGGCAACTCTGCGATAATGACAGTGTACTTTATCATTTTGGGAATCCCACGCCAGCTTCTGTCAACCGCGTGAGCAAATGTCACGGGCTCGCGAGCTTCCTCACAGCTGACATTTGTAACGGTTCCCTCCCATGATCTGTCGCGTATTATTTTCCACAAGCCGGACGAGCGAAGATAAACAAGCAATACCACAACAGATAAGAAGATTGAGCCGTTCACATAAAAATAGTCGGCGAGGTTATGGACGGATATCGTACATGCGGCCAATAAAGCGCCCAGCATGACCATAATTATCACTTTTTTGATAATGATTTTCGCTAATTTACGCTTTCTATCCATATGACTTACCTCCGTTAGAATTGTTTAACTAATTGTATCACATTTGACAGATGTTGTCAATGCAAGCCAAAGTCAAAATTATTGCAAGAAAAAGATACATATTGCGTTTTTCCTCTTGAAAAAAAGAGCGTTATGAGTTATAATATATTATATATGTTCATTTTGCGGAGATGCGGAAAGGAGTGGCGATGACTGTTATTGGCATTACGGGTCCAAGCGGAGCCGGTAAGGGCGCGGTTTCCGCGATCCTACGCGAGAAATACGGATTTGAAATAATTGATGCCGACGCTGTCTATCATTCCTTGGTATCTGCTCCCTCGCCGTGTCTTGATGAAATAAGACGTAACTTCGGTGATTCTGTTATCAACGAAGGCGGCGCTCTTAACAGAGAGGCGCTTGGACAGATCGTCTTCGGTGATGAGGCTAAGGGCAAGCTATTTCTTTTGAACAAGATAACTCACAAGTACGTTGTCGAAAAAATTGCAGACGCGATAAAGCACTGCAGGGACAACGGAACAGACTGCGCGGTGGATGCTCCTCTTCTTTTGGAGGCAGGCCTTGAAAAATACTGTGACTTTACAGTATCGGTGCTTGCAAATAAGCAAACCCGTATTAACAGAATCATCGCGAGAGATAAAATATCAGCCTATGCTGCAAGGACGAGGATCTCCTCGCAAAAGGATGATGGGTATTATTCCTCGAATACCGATTACACGGTTTTCAATGACGGGCAGATTTCCCTGCTTGAAGCGTCTGTCAAAAAAATACTTTCCGAGAGGAGAGTGGCAGAATGAAAACAGTAAGCAGAAATAGAGCTAATTACGGATTGATTGTTTTACTTATTTTAATAATCTCCGTAATACTTGGATTCTTATTTGACCTCATTTGCACCGCTGTTGAAAAGCGGAGCTACCCCAAGCCCGATGAGTATGTTTCTTTTGTTGAAAAATACTCTGCGGAATATGACGTCCCCGAAGAGATAATTTATTCGGTAATGAGAACCGAAAGCAACTTCGATTCATCCGCAGTATCAAGCAAGGGCGCGGTCGGACTTATGCAATTGATGCCCACGACGTTTGAGTGGCTTACGAAGGATATTCTCCGCGAGCATCTCAGCGTGGGAATGCTCTACGACCCCGAAACGAACATAAAATACGGTACATACTACCTATCAAGGCTCTATAACCGATTTGGCGATTGGGATACAGCACTTGCCGCATATAACGGCGGTGAGGGTAACGTGTCAGAATGGCTTGCAGATTCAAGATACAGCTCTGACGGGAAAAAGCTTATAATCGATAACATCCCACGCGAATTCAAGGAAACGAAAAACTACGTAAAAAAGGTCAATAAGGCCGTTGAAAAATACAAAAAGCTTTACACAGAAGAATAAAATTGAGCACGAAACGTGCATGAAAGGACATAATAATGAACGAAAAGAAGCTCACCTACACAAAGGCTAATTTCTATGACAACGCAACCGAGGCGGAGATCAAGGCTGCATACGACTACTGCGTTGGCTACTGCGATTACATGGACAACTCCAAGACCGAGCGTGAGGCTGTAAAGGTCTCTATCGCGCTTGCAGAGGCACAGGGATACAAGCCCTACGCGTTTGGCGACAAGATCAAGGCGGGAGATAAGCTCTACTACAACAACAGAGGCAGAAATCTCTATCTTTTCCGCATTGGTACAGAGAATATCAACAACGGTGTGAGAATTATCGCTTCTCACGTTGACTCCCCCAGACTTGACTTCAAGCAGTCCCCCATTTACGAGGACGGCGGATTCTGCTTTGCAAAGACACACTACTACGGCGGCGTTCGCAAGTATCAGTGGGTAGCTACACCTCTTGCGCTCCACGGAACAGTTGCAAAGAAGGACGGCACGACCGTTGACATAAAGATCGGTGACGAGGCGGGCGATCCCGTATTCTACATCAACGATCTTCTTCCCCACCTTGCAAAGGATCAGAACGCTAAGCCTCTCGGCACTGCTATCCCCGCAGAGAGCCTTAACATAGTTCTCGGCTCCCGTCCCATCGCTGACGATGAGGAGTCCGCAAAGATCAAGATGAATATTCTTACAATTCTCAACGAGAAGTACGGCATGGACGAGGAGGATTTCCTCTCCGCTGACATTTTCGTTGTTCCCGCAGATAAGTCCCATGACGTTGGATTTGACCGTTCGCTTATTTCCGCATACGGTCACGACGACAAGGTCTGCGCTTATCCCTCTCTTACCGCCCTCTTTGAGACCGACGACAGCGTACACACTGTTATGGTAGTTCTTGCCGACAAGGAGGAGATCGGCAGCGAGGGTAACACAGGCATGCAGAGTGCTCTCTTTACCGACCTTCTCGGTGCAATTACAGAGGAGCTTGGCGGTAACGTTTACGCGGTAAAGGCGAACTCCAAGTGCCTCTCCGCAGACGTAAACGCTTGCTTTGATCCCAACTTCTCCGAGGTGTTTGAAAAGAAGAATGCCGCTAACATAAACTGCGGTATCGTCATGTCCAAGTATACAGGCAGCGGCGGAAAGGGCGGCACAAACGACGCTCCCGCAGAGTACATTGCTTGGATAAGAAGAATATTTGAGGAATACGGCGTTGTTTGGCAGACCGCAGAACTCGGTAAGGCAGATCAGGGCGGCGGCGGAACAGTTGCAAAGTTCATTGCAAGGCATAACATAGAAACAGTTGACCTTGGTGTTGCCGTAATCTCGATGCACGCGCCCTACGAGCTTGTTTCCAAGGCAGACGTCTATTCCGCACACAAGGCGTTCTACGCATTCTTCAAGGCGTAAAATATGTTTAATAAGCTTGATTCCACAGTTGAAAAATACGACAGACTTGAATACGAGCTTGCCAATAATACGGCTCTGATAACCGACGCGCAGGCTTATGCCAAGGCGATAAAGGAATACCGTTCCCTATCCCCGATAGTGGAAAAATACCGTCAGTACAAGAGGACCGAGCAGGATATTGATGACGCGCTTTCCATTATCTCCGAGGCGGATGATGAGGAGATGCGCGAAATGGCACAGGAGGAGCTCAAGGACGCGAAAGCGCGCCTTGAGGTTCTCTCCGAGGAGCTGACAATCCTTTTAATTCCCCGCGACCCCAACGACGACAAAAACGTTATCGTTGAGATACGCGCTGGGGCAGGCGGCGAGGAGGCGGCGCTTTTTGCCGCGGTTCTCTACCGCATGTATTCCATGTACGCGGCATCGGTCGGCTTCAAGGTGTCTGTTGCCAATGCAAATGAGACCGAGCTTGGCGGATTTAAGGAAATATCCTTTTCCGTCGAAGGTGACGGCGCATATTCAAGATTTAAGTTTGAGTCCGGTGTTCACCGCGTTCAAAGAGTTCCCGAAACCGAATCACAGGGGCGTATTCAGACCTCTACCGCGACTGTTGCAGTCCTTCCCGAGGTTGAGGACGTTGAGGTCGAGATAAAGGACTCCGATCTTATCTACGAGTCCTGCAAGTCAAGCGGCGCGGGCGGTCAGCATATTAACAAAACCGAATCTGCCGTGCGACTCACCCACAAGCCCACGGGCATAGTTATCGAATGTCAGGAGGAGCGCTCACAGTTCAAGAACAAGGACAAGGCACTCAAGATGCTCCGCGCAAAGCTTTACGATATTAAGCAACGCGAGCAATCCGAGAAGCTGGCAAGCGATAGACGCAGTCAGGTCGGCACGGGCGACAGAAGCGAAAAAATAAGAACCTACAACTATCCCCAAAACCGTGTTACCGACCACAGAATCGGCGTTACTCTCTATTCCCTTGAGGACTTTCTCAACGGAAATATTGGCGGAATGATAGATTCACTCATTGCTACCGATACAGCTGAAAAGCTTAAGGCTGAAAATAACAATTAACACATGAAAGGAGTCGCAGGATGAATACTCGTCTTATTAAAATTGAAGACATTGAAGCGCAGAGCGCAGATATCGATCTTGCGGCTTCTATTCTTAAAAACGGTGGACTTGTAGTTATTCCTACCGAGACTGTTTACGGTCTTGGCGGTGACGGAACAAATCCGTCGTCATCAAAAAAAATATATGAGGCAAAGGGACGTCCGTCTGATAATCCCTTGATCATACATATTGCAGATCCGCGTGATGCGGAAAAATACGCGTACACAAACGAGCTTTATTACCGTCTTGCCGACGCGTTTATGCCCGGGCCCCTGACGGTGATATTACCCAAGAAGGACACCGTGCCTTATGAAACGACAGGTGGACTTGACACCGTGGCGGTACGTTGCCCATCTCATCCGGTCGCACATGCGATAATCGAGCGCGCGGGGATACCGATCGCGGCTCCATCCGCTAACATTTCGGGCAGACCGAGCGCGACGAACAGCGAGTATGTCATCGAGGATTTTGACGGAAAGGTTGACATGATAATAGACGGCGGCGACTGTGAGATCGGTCTTGAGTCTACTATCGTTTTGATAAAGGATGATTCCCTTGTTCTTCTCCGTCCCGGAGCGATCACCTGCGATGCGCTATCATGCGTATGTGAAAAAGTAGAGATCTCCCCAACCATTGAAGGTGTGCTTAAGGAGGACGAGCATCCTCTATCCCCAGGAATGAAATACAAGCATTACGCGCCAGCAGCTCCATTGGTTCTGCTTGACGGAAATGAGGATGACGTGCTTGAATTTCTGATGTGCGAGCAAAGAGCTAAGCGATGCGCTATCATTTGCTACGATGAGGAGATAAATAGATTATCGGACGAGCTTCTTTTACCGATAGGAGCCAGGGACGACCTCTCCTCTCACGGAAAGATGATCTTCGCACGACTCAGGCAATGCGACAGGCTCTCCCCAGAAATAATATACGCACATCTGCCCGAAAAGGGCGGGCTCGGTCTTGCTCTGTATAACCGTCTTATAAGGGCGGCAGCGCATACCGTACTCAAAATTGACAAAGATTACTTTACGAAAGGTGTTTAACATAGATGGCGAGGAAAAAGAAACAGCTTGAAGAAATACAACCCATCGTTTATGCCCCGGTAATACCTCAATATATTACAGATACTATCGAAAAAAACTACATGCCCTATACAATGAGCGTAATCGTAGCCAGAGCTATTCCCGAAATAGACGGCTTCAAGCCCGCTCACAGAAAGATCCTTTACACCATGTACAACATGGGACTGTTAAAAGGACCAAGGACAAAGAGCGCGAATATCGTTGGTGCAACGATGAAGCTCCACCCACACGGAGACCAGTCCATTTACGAGACTATGGTTCGTCTTACAAGGGGTAACGAGACGCTACTGCACCCATTCGTTGACTCCAAGGGAAGCTTTGGTAAGCAGTACTCATCTGATATGAAATACGCTGCTCCCCGTTATACCGAGGCAAAGCTTGACCCCTTCTGCGCCGAGTTGTTTGAAGGCATTGACAAAAATGCCGTTGATATGATAGACAACTACGACGGAACTATGAAGGAGCCACAGCTCCTTCCCACAACCTTCCCCAACATCCTCGTCACTCCCAACAGCGGTATCGCGGTTGGTATGGCATCCGACATATGCTCCTTTAACCTTGCGGAAATTTGCGACGGCACTATTGCGGTACTAAAAAAGCCCAATGTAGACGTTGAAAAAATAATGGAAATAATTAAAGCTCCCGATTTCCCGGGTGGCGGTCAGATAATTTACGATGCCGAGCAAATGAGGCAGATCTTTGAGTCGGGTGACGGCTCCTTTAAGATAAGATCAAGATACTCCTACGACGCATCTGAAAACTGCATTGATATTCTTCAGATCCCCTATTCAACGACTATCGAGCAGATACTTAACAAGATCTCTGCACTCGTTAAAGAGGGTAAGCTTAAAGAGGTAGTTGATTTCCGCGATGAGATCGACCGCGACGGCTTTAAGCTCACGCTTGACCTCAGAAAAGGCACTGATCCCGACAAGCTTATGCAGAAGCTCTTTAAGATAACTCCTCTTGAGAGCAGTTTCAAGTGTAACTTCAATATCATCATCGACGGAGAGCCCAGACAGCTTGGCGTAATTGATATTATTTCCGAGTGGATAGATTTCCGTAAGGCTTGCCTTTCAAGAGAGCTTAAATTTGATCTTGGCAAAAAGAGAGATAAGCTTCATCTGCTCTTAGGTCTTGGAAAGATACTCCTTGACATTGATAAGGCGATCAGGATCATCAGAAAGACCGAAAAGGAGGAGGACGTTATCCCCAACCTTTGCGAGGGCTTCAGTATTGACGAGATCCAGGCGAACTACATTGCCGAGATCAAGCTCCGCAACCTTAACAGAGAGTATATTATCAACAGAATATCCGAGATCGAGGACCTTAAGGCTCAGATCGCAGAGATCGAAGAGATACTCAAGGACGAGTACAAGCTCAAGGCTCTTATTGCAAAGCAGTTGACCGATATCAAGAAGAAATACGGTCAGCCCAGAAGAACTCAGATCATCGGCGCGGATTCTATTGAAGAATACGTTGAGGAGGATTCGGTCGAGAATTATCCTTGTAAGATCGTTCTCTCCCGTGAGGGCTACTTCAAGAAGATCACTCTCAAGTCCTTACAGGGTAACGATGAACAAAGGTTTAAAGAGGGCGACGGACTGCGCCAGATATTCGACGCCGAAAATAAGGACACGGTTCTCTTCTTTACCGACAAGGCTCAGCTTTACAGGGCCGCTGTTGCCGACTTTGAAAACTCCAAGGCATCGGTTATAGGCGACTTCCTTCCTGCCGAGCTTAAGATGGATCCCGGTGAGAGACCTATATACATGACTCTTCAGAGTGAATTCCGTGAAGGATACAATTACGTATTCGTATTTGAGAACGGTAAGGGCGTAAGAATCCCCGAAAAGGCTTACGAGACGTCAAGCGTCAGAAGAAAGCTCAAGGGTATATTCTCTACCGCTTCGCCTATCGTGGCGGTGTTCTCCGAGCAGGAAAAGAATCCCTTTGAGATAATGCTTGTTTCAAGCGAGGACAGAGCTATCATCATAAAGACGTCGCTTATTCCGCTTAAGAGCACAAAAACCTCTATCGGTGTTCAGCTTATGAACGTAAAGAAGAATCACAAGCTCACCGCAGCGATCTCGAACTTTGAAAACGTATACGAAAACACCAAGGGATACAGAAAGCTGAAGCTCCCCGCAACAGGCGTATTGCTCAGCGAAAAGGATATTAATAAACAACAAATCAGCATAGAAGATATTTAAAACAGGAGATTATGCAATGAAATCAACCAAGCTTTGGATAAAGATCGTAGCATTGACGCTTGTCGCATTTATGATAAGCGGCGCAATTTACACAGCAGTTGCTATCATCATTTCCATGTAATCAAAAGAAAAAAAGAAGAGCGCCGAAATTCGGCGCTCTTCTTTTTATTATTCCTCGTCTTCTTTTGTGTCGAGTATAATAGTATCAACCTCTCCGTTGCCAGTAGTATCGATCATGATAGCCTCGGGGATTCCGTCACCGTCAAGATCTATACGTCCAAGTATTCTGGAGCTGTATTTCTTCTCAAGATATTTGTATGCTACTGCGCATGCACCTGCAATAGCCAATACGGCGGTTATAAATCTCAAAACCGTTCTAAGCGGAGATTTACCGTCGTCAACCACAAAATAATTATCTTTGCTCATATATGTTTTCTCCTATAGATTTTTCAGGAATAAACCGCGCGTGCTCCACCGATAAATTTAGGTCTTGTATACGCGCATACTACGTTGGCTTCGCCTATTCTCTTGACCGAAAGTCTTATCGGGACTGCCACATCACGAAGATGCATTCCGATCAGGGTATCACCTATATCAATGCCCGCATGCGCCCTGACATGCTCTACCGCGCAAGGGTCGGTCATATTTTCATATGTGACCGTGGCAAATGAGCCGCCCGCCTTGGGCTGCGGGAGAACAGACACGATCTCGTATCCGTACTTCTCTGCGCATTCTCTCTCTAAGATGAGGGCGCGATTAAGGTGCTCACAGCACTGCGCGGCGAGATATATCCCCTTGTCTCTCAAAACAGGATAGATCGCGTCAAAAAGGATCTTTGCGGCCTCATAGCTTGATCCTTTGCCTATCTTGTTGCCTATTATCTCTGAGGAGGAACAACCGATCACAAGGATCTGACCCGTCTTAAGGCTTGTGTTTTCGATAAGCTCCTTCACAAGGGTTTTTGCTGATTCATTTATCGTACGGGCGAGCTCTGTGTCTACAGAATTCTCTGCCCCTGCTAAATATTCTTTGTTCATTTATATTTTGTCTCCGGTTAAATTACCAATTATCCTCTCCGTTATCGGGTATGACCTCTTTAAGCGCGGCAATAGCGCACTCTATCATATCGTCATCCGGCTCCTTAGTGGTTATCTTCTGAAGCCAAACGCCCGGCGCGGAAATAATACGTGTAAAGAGATTATCGTGTCTGCCCGCGATCTTGATAAGCTCATATCCCACTCCAACTATCAAGGGGAGCAAAAGGAGCTTTATAAGCACTCTTACTATCGTAATGGGTGTAAATCCGAATATGAGATAAAAAAGAGGGTCTATAAAGAAGGATATGAATATGCCCACGAGTATCATCAATATCAAAAAGCTTGTTCCGCATCTGGGGTGAAATCTCTTCTGCTCTCTTACGTTCTCAACGGTAAGCTCAAGTCCCGCCTCATAGCAGAATATCGCCTTGTGCTCTGCACCGTGGTACATAAAGGTACGCTTAATATCCTTCATAAGCGATACCAGAGCCATATAGCCTACGAGTATTACTATCTTAAGCACTCCCTCAAAGACAGACTTTATAAGCGACTGTATTGCGGGATTCTCATTATTCAAAAACGGCATTACGTAGGTCGCGCCCCTATAAATATATGTCGGCAGCACGATGAACAACAACACCGAGAATGCAATTCCCAAAATCACGCTGAATGCAAGCACCGCAGTTATTGCCGCGGAGGATTCTTTCTTTTTTCCCTTTGTTTCGGTCTCCTCTGCCTTTTCGGGCTCGGCATCCTCGACTGCAGCATCGGGTGCAATGCTCTCATCTTGTGGAGTAACGGCATCACTCTCTGCAGCAATATCATCTGAAACGGCAACATTCTTTCTTGCTGCCTTCTTTGCGGCTTTCTTTGCCTTCTTCTCTTCCTTCTCGCGTCTAAGCTCCTCTTCGGCATCCTCAAGGCCCGCTATCTCCGCTGATCGCATGAGGCTCTTTGTTCCGATAACCATAGAGTCGATATAATTAAAGACTCCTCGGACTACGGGAAGCTTAAAGAATTTTGCGCGCTTGGCAACCGACGTGGGGGAGGTTTCAATGACTATCTCACCCTTCGGATTTCTGACCGCCATTGCGGTTGTTTGCGGACCGCGCATCATAATTCCCTCCATAAGCGCTTGACCGCCTATGGACGTTTTTTTATTGCACGAGATCCGGCATTTTTTTTCTTTCTTCATCTATCTGAAGTTTCCTTTCAGTATCCTATAAAATAGCCTTACGGCTACATAACACCGCAAAGAGATCTCTGCGGTGTTGAAAAAGTAGTATTATTATTTACCTGCTTGTATTTCAGCTCTGTGCTTTGCAACAATTGCGTTGATGCGCTTTGCGGGATCAAGCAACTCGCTGATGGTAGCATCATGATTAAGCGTGTCTATAATGTAGGACACATACTTACACATATTGACCTCAACGTGCCAGGGCTTTTCCTTAAGTCCGGGACGGCTGTATACGAGGTTTGTGGTAAATACCTTGCAGATAGTACCGTCCTCATATGCCTTATCAAATTTCTCGAAGCCGTCGGTAAAGAGTCCGAAGGTTGAGAATGCGAATATTCTCTTGGCTCCTCTCGATTTGAGCTGGGAGCAAACATCAAGCATGGACTCACCTGACGAGATCATATCGTCTACTACGATAACGTCCTTGCCTGTGAGATCCTGTCCGAGGTACTCATGAGCCTCGATGGGGTTCTTTCCGTTAATGATAACGGAGTAGTTACGGCGCTTATAGAACATACCGATATCGATTCCGAGAACAGACGAATAGTACATGCATCTGCCCATAGCGCCCTCGTCGGGAGAGATCATCATGAGGTGCTCCTTATCAATCTCGATGTCGGGAACGCTCTTTATAAGTGCCTTTATCATCTGGTAGGATGGTCTTACGTTGTCAAAGCCGGAAAGCGGGATAGCGTTGCAGACTCTGGGGTCGTGAGCGTCAAATGTGATAAGATTTGATACTCCCATGGAAACAAGCTCCTGGAGCATGATTGCGCAGTCAAGAGACTCTCTGGTGGATCTCTTATGCTGTCTGCCCTCGTAAAGCATCGGCATGATTACCGTGATTCTTCTTGCCTTACCTGCTATTGCAGAAATAATTCTCTTGAGGTCAGCATAGTGGTCATCGGGGCTCATCGGTACAGTCTGGCCGTACATACGATATGTAACTCCGTAATTGAAAACGTCACAAATAATGTAAACGTCCTGACCGCGCATTGAGTGGTGGATCAGTCCCTTGCCCTCACCTGTGCCGAATCTGGGGCAAAGCGCCTCAACAAGATATGTATCCTCACTTGTGTGTCTACGCCACTCCTTAAGGTAGTTATCTACCTGCTGCGCGAATGCCTCGCAGCCTCTCATTCCGATCACGCTTAACTCTGCAAACAGTGCATCCTTCATTTTTTGCTCCTCCCAAATGATTGCTGAAATATTTTATGCCTATCCTATCAAACTATCTGCGCAAGCTTGCAAAATCTCTCGTATGCGCAGTCCCACGCTTCTCTCTGCTTGGTGGGCTCATAGTGCTTAAGCTCTGTGGAGTTTGCGATAACCTCGCGTGCCTCGCTGAGGTTTGCAATCTCGCCCGCTGCAATTGCCTGCATTACGATATTACCCATTGCAGTTGCCTCTTCAGGACCTGCGCAAACGGGTATGCCGCATGCATCGGCGGTCATTTGTGACAGGAACTTATCCTTTGTTCCGCCGCCTACAACGTTGATCATAGATGCCTTCTTGCCCCTGAGTGTTTCAAGGGTCTCTACGGTATATCTATACTTAAGTGCAAGAGATTCATAGATGCAACGTACTACCTCGCCTACGGTTTCGGGCACGTGCTGGCCTGTAATTCTGCAGAATTCACGAATCTTCTCGGGCATATTTCCGGGAGTATTGAATGTGTGGTAGTCGGGATTGATGAGCGATGCGAAGGGCTTTGCCTCCTTTGCCCAGTTTTCCATCTGTGCGAAGCTATATTCGTTGCCCTCACGCTTCCACTGTCTTCTCGACTCTTGAATGATCCAGAGGCCCATAATGTTCTTGAGGAATCTTATGGTTCCCATCGCGCCGCCCTCGTTGGTGAAGTTAGCGATTCTGGTCTCGTCGGTAATGAGCGGCTCGTCTATCTCTGCGCCCATAAGCGACCATGTTCCGCTGGATATGTAGATGAAATCCTTGTTCTGTGCGGGAACCGAAATTACCGCGCTGGCGGTATCGTGCGATGCAACGTTAACGACCTTGATATTGTTCTTACCAACCTCCTCGTTGATCTGAGGAAGAAGTGCGCCGAGATCGTTACACGGCATTACGAGCGGAGCAAAGAGCGAACGGTTGATACCAAGCTTATCGGTAAGCTCGTATGCGAATTCCCTCTTCTTTGCATCGAGGAGCATTCCCGTTGACGCTATCGTATACTCGGTTGCCATCTGACCTGTCAAGAAGTAATTGAGAAGGTCGGGAGTCATCAGCATTTTATCCGCGCGCTCAAGGAGTGCGGGGTCGTCACGCTTCTCTGCGGCAAGCTGGTTGATCGTATTGAAATCAGCCGCCTGTATACCGGTAACTCTGTATATCTCCTCAGGAGATACGAACTGCTTTACATAGTCGGTAATATTAACCGTTCTGGTATCACGGTAATGTGTGGGGTTAGCCATCATTCTTCCGTTCTTGTCGATGAGTGCGTAGTCAACTCCCCATGTGTCAATACCCATTGACGAGATATTCTCCTTGTCAATGACGGTCTTTGTGATAGAATTCTTTATCTCAAAGAATATTCTCAAAATATCCCATGTAAATCTTCCGTTTACAAATACGGGATCGTTCGAAAATCTGTGGTTTTCACGAAGCACAAGTTTGTTACCGTCGAATGAACCGATTATGCCTCTTCCGCTGGACGCTCCGAGGTCGATTGCAAGCATTTTAAGTTCAGCCATAATTCCCTCCCAAAAAGTTGAAAGCGTATGCCATTATCATACTCCATATATTATAACACATATAAATCGTATTTGTATTAACAAACTGTTAAAAACCCATTTTGTTACAAACATTTTTCGGCATTTTTTATTTCGACTTTTTTCACTATTATCCGCCGACATCATAAAATAGTAGTGAGACCATTTTTACAAGTCCACAAGTTCGGGAGAATCAACAATATGTCAAACAAATATACATTTTCTGTGATCGGCGGCGATCACAGGCAGGTCACAATTATAAAAAAGCTACTATCACTCGGTCATCGCGTCAAGATCTTTTCGTTCGGCGCGACAATTGAGTGCATTACAGGCGCGGAGATAACCTCATCAGCCGAAAAGGCTCTTGCCGGATGCGATGTTCTCCTTCTTCCCTTACCAATGAGCCGCGATGGGATAAATATTAATCTTACATCACCCGATCAGGCGGTCAAAGCTGCGTCTCTTTTCGCACTGATTTCAAGGAAAGATAAGCCTCTCGTTTTAGGCGGAATGGTATCCAATGAAGCACGCGAGCGGTTAGGCAACAACGGCATAGAGGTGATCGATTATTATAAAAACGATGTTCTTCAGCAAAAGAATGCACTGCCAAGCGCAGAGGGCGCGATTATGGTGGCAATGGAAAATACCGACAGGGTCATTGAAGGCATGAAGGCTCTCGTGTGCGGATACGGACGTATCGGCAAGATCCTCTCTCAAAAGCTAAAGCTTCTCGGCGCAGACGTATCCGTTGCCGCGCGCAGAGATGAGGTCTTATGCGAAATCGCAATGGGTGGATTTAGCCCCGTGGATCTAAGATCGACTGATGGACTTCTTGGCGCATCTAAAAACTCGGATGTTATTTTCAACACGATCCCGATGCAGATCTTCACAAAGCACGTAATCGATAAAATAGAAGCAGATCCCCTTTACATCGAGATAGCGTCATCGCCCGGCGGCATAGACCTTCAAGCGGCACGCGAGCGCGGTATGAGATTGATCTTCGCTCCATCTCTACCCGGTAAATACGCTCCAGCCAGCGCGGGGGATTACATTTTTGAGACGGTAAAAGATATTCTTGACAAACGAGGTATGAATATATGATAGGCTACGCTTTATGTGGTTCGTTCTGCACCTTCAAGGCATCCACAGAAGCTCTTTTAAGCTTGAAGGATAAATACGGAGATATAGTCCCCATTATGAGCTTTAATGCTTACTGCACCGATACTCGGTTCGGTGGACATGACGAATGGATAGAAAAAATAGAGGGGATATGTGGAAACAAGATTATCCATACGATACACGATGCAGAGCCGCTGGGGCCCAAAATCGCCCTTGATGCTCTGATTATTGCACCGTGCACGGGAAATACTCTCGCAAAGCTTGCAAACGGAATTACCGACACCCCCGTATGCATGGCGGCGAAGGCCCATCTTCGCTCTGATCGGCCGCTTGTTATTGCCCTTGCATCAAACGATGCCATGAGCGCAAACCTTGGAAATATCGCAAAGCTGCTATTGCGGAAAAACATATATTTCGTCCCCATGCTTCAGGATGACCCGATAAAAAAGCCCCACTCTCTTGTTGCGGATTTTTCGCTTCTTGAGAAAACGCTTGAGGGTGCGCTTTCGGGTAAGCAGATAAGAAAGCTATTTCTCTGATAAAACAAAAAACGGCACAAGCGCATTTGCGCTTGTGCCATGTTCTTTATACTATTCGGTTGCGTGATTCGCCCTTCAAATATGCCTCGATGTTTTTAACGGTCTCGTTGCAGCAGCGCACGCGCGCCTCGTATGATCCCCACGCCATATGCGGTGTGAGGAGCACGTTATCACGTCCCGCAATCGACGCATAAGGATGATCATTTGGAAAGGGCTCGACAGAATAAACGTCTACTCCCACTCCGCCTATCCTTCCTTCAATTACCGCGTCGGCAACTGCGGCTTCATCAACCACCGCGCCCCTTGCTACGTTGATAAGGATAGCATCCCTCTTCATCATAGCAACACGCTCGCGATTTATAAGATTGCGTGTTCCGTCATTTAAAGGTGTGTGAATACTGATAATATCCGAATTTGCGCATAGTGTATCGATATCAACGCACTCCGCGCCAGCAACCGGTGTACGCTTATATACCATCACCTTACAGCCAAGCGCCTCGGCAACACGGGCAACCTGCTTGCCTATATTTCCGTATCCGACTATTCCCCACGTCTTACCGTATATCTCATGGTATACGGGGGTGAGAATATTCGCACTCGTTCCGCGAGAGTAAGTACCGTCGGCAACAAGTCGGTTATACTCGTTGAGATGGCATATCAAAGACAAAGCCATAGACACCGTAAGCTGGGCTACGTTCTGCGTGGAATAACCCACAACATTACATACCGCAATTCCGTTTTCCCTGCAATAATCAAGATCGATATTATCGAATCCCGTAGCGGTTTCACATATAAGCTTTACGCTTTTACACTCCGAAAGATTATGTCTGCCGACCTTGATCTTATTGAGAATTATAACGTCACTGTCGGCAACGTTTTTCGCAAAGTCCTCGGCGGATGTATTCATAAATATCCGAAGCTCTCCGAATCTCTCAAACATTGAAAGGTCAATATCCGAGCCAAGTGTTGCGGAATCCAAAACTGTAAGCTTAAGTGACATTATGCCTCACCCTCTGCCTTATATTCATCATCCGATTCAAATTCTACGTCAGAAAGCTTTTCTTCCAAGATGGCGCGGATCTCGTCTTCGATCTCTGCCTCTCTCTGCTTCTCGGCTTCTGCTCTCTTTTTAAGCATTGCAAGCATTGCACCGATTGCGGCTATTGCGGCAACCACTCCAGCAGCTAAGAAAATCAGCTTGCGAAGATTATTCTTCTTTTTTGTTCTTTTCATATTTTAAAACTCCGTTTGTTCAAAATTTAAACTCAGTTGTCAACCTTGAATCCGAAATAGTTTACTGTGTTGTAGTAGGATATACGCTCAACGATCTCTGCAGCAGCATCGTAATCGGGATAAAGTCCCTTTTCAACCCATTCTCCGATAATGTTGCAAAGAATTCTGCGGAAATACTCGTGTCTGGGGTAAGACATGAAGCTACGGGAGTCGGTGAGCATTCCGAGGAAGTTACCGAGGGATGCGAGGTTACCGAAGCTCTTCATCTGAGCCTCCATACCGTCAATGTTATCATTGAACCACCATCCGCTGCCCTGTACCACTGTGGGCTTGTTGCTTCCGTCTCCGCGGCAGAAGCTTCCGCAAAGAGTTCCTACAGCCGCGTTATCTGCGGGATTGATGGGGTAAATTATCGTTCTGGGAAGCGCCTCGTTCTCCTGGAGATAATTGAGGAGCTGTGCCATATCAGCTATGCAGTTCTGCGCGTGGATCGTATCGTATCCGGAGTCGGGGCCGAGCTTTGCAAACATAGTCTTGTTGGGATTTCTCAATACACCGTAGTGAAGCTGAAGCACCCAACCGCGCTTTACATATTCAAGTCCGAAAAATCTCATCATCTGAGTCTTCCAAAGCGCAAGCTCGTTTTCGGTAATTCCCTCGCCGTCGTTGGCAAGAGCCTTTTTGAATATCTCGTTTGCATGATATGCGTCGGGCTTGCAGAAAGGAATGTAATTGTCCATTCCGTGGTCAGCCGTTAAGCATCCGAGTGCAGCAAATCTATCAAGAGAAACCTGATATGCCTTGCAAAGGCTATCAAGGTCGGTGATCTCAACGCCTGTGCTCTTTGCAAGCGACTGAATATACGCGGTGATCCCGCGTCTTTCGATATTAAGACCCTTATCTGGACGAAATGCGGGAAGAACCTGAACCTCAAAGCCCGAAGCCTTGATCTCTGCATGGTAATGGAGATCGTCGATCGGGTCGTCGGTCGTGCATACGAGCTTAACGTTAGAATTTACGATGTAGTCACGTGCTCCCCAATTATCCTTTGCGATCTTCTCGGATGTGATCTCCCAGATCTTCTGACAGTTCGCGCTATTGATGGTAAGCTCACAATCAAAGTATCTGCGAAGCTCAAGGTGGCTCCAATGATATACGGGGTTGCCTATAAGAAGAGGCATGATACGGCAGTACTCGCTGAACTTTTCAAAGTCAGAAGCGTCTCCCGTGATATATTTCTCATCAACTCCGCAGGAGCGCATTGCTCTCCACTTATAGTGGTCTGCATAGAGCCAAAGCTCGGTTATATTGGTAAACTTCTTGTTCTCCGCAATCTCCGCAGGCACGAGGTGGCAATGGTAGTCTATTACAGGCAGCTTTGCCGCATGCTCGTGATAAAGCTTTTGGGCTGTGGGTGTTTCAAGAAGAAAATCCTTATCCATAAATTTTTTCATGTTGTTTTACCTCTGTGTAAAATTTAGTTAAGTATATTCTATCACAACTTGACCCCTTTTTCAAGTATATTAATACATTTTAAGTCGTTTTTTTACAGCAATATAAGTTTTTATTGACACGCTGAGCTTTCTGTGGTATAATTTATGCGTTAAAATGTGTAAAAAACGAGCCGACATACAGTCTGCTCATTACGGAAGGATAGAAAATGTATCTTACTAATTTCAGTCTGCTATTCCCCGATGAAATCACAAAAAAGGAGCATTACTCCGGCATAAGCACCCCTGATATAGATATGTATACCCTTGAGGAGCTTGGCATGCTTGAGATGCTTGACCTTAAGAGCTCCGAGCTTTCGGATTATTTCACGACCTCCGAGTCTGTCATGAAGTACAGAAACGAGGTCTTTGCGGACATGCTTGCTTCTCCAGAGCTTTCAGCGACACTAAACAAGCTCATGCCCGTACTGTCGGATATCACCGAGCTTCGCCGTCTTGAGTCGGACAGCCAGAGTGACGACTATCTCTCAAGCATAACGGAAATTGAGCTCTATATCTCATGTATCGACATTCTTTACAGCGGATTTAAAAACATTACAGGACTTCAGAGCCGCGCCTTTACCCACTTCTCCGAAAAGATACGGGAGCTTGCGGAATCCGAATACTACCTTGAGCTTAACAAGAAGCTCTCCGAGCTGACACGAAGAGTCCGTGAGATCAAGAGCGTATCGATCGGTGTAAATCTTGACGCGCAGCTTCGCCCCTCGTATGCGGGCGTTTTGTCGATAAACTCTGAGCCTTTTAAATCGGGAGATACTATCGATAAGATATTACGGCTCGATTTCAAGGACGATGACTACACCTGCATAGCTAACCTTGTTCCCTTTGGCAAGTCACAGTCGGAGAATCAAAAGAGCGCAATGTCTACCGCATTTAACTCCGCTATCAACGAGGTATATCGCTCTTCCCTCAAATCCTGGAAAAAGATAATCCAGGCCTACGTTCTTGAGAACACCGATTTTCTGCTTAATCTTATGCCTGAGATCGAATTTGTTGTCAAGGGCACGGAGCTTCTCTCAAAGCTCAAATCCAGAGGATGCGAGCTTGCAAATCCCGTTATTGCCCCAATGAGCGAGAGGATCTTTAACGCTAACGATCTTTACAATCCCGCAGTCGCACTGAAGCTTGACGAGGGTGAGGAGATCGTTGCGAACGACGTTAGCTTTAACGATACTGACGCGTACATATACGTTCTTACCGGTCCTAACAGAGGTGGTAAGTCGGTCATCACTTGCGCACTTGGTCTTTCTGTGGCAATGATGCAGCTTGGAATGTTCGTACCCGCAAGACAGGCGACCATAAGCCCTGTTGACGCTATATATACCCACTTCCCGACCGGAGCTGACGACACTATAGATAAGGGTCGTCTTGGCGAGGAGTGCGCAAGACTCGGCGAAATTTTCGACGCTGTCACACCTAACAGCCTTGTGTTGCTTGACGAGTCCTTCTCTTCTACCGGATCGTATGAGGGCTCTTATATCGCGGCAGAGGTCCTTTCCGGAATATCAATGGTAGGTTGCCGTTGTCTCTTTGCAACTCATCTTCATGAGCTTGCCGCAGAGATCGATCGCATAAACGCTGACACGGTATCCCGCGGCGGCGCCAAAATCGACACCCTTGTAGCCGGCATTGAGGAGGGTCAAAGATCCTTCAAGATATTCCGCGCAAAGCCCGACGGAAAGAGCTACGCCCGTGATATTGCCGAAAGATACGGTCTTACATACGAAAATATACTCAAAAAAATTGGCAAATAACATAAGAAACCGCAGGACGGGATCCGTCCTGCGGTTTTTCTTTATTTACCGATAACCTGCATCGTCTTATTTAAGAGCTTTGCCATATCCCCCCTTGTAACACTTGCCCCCGCATCAACTGTCATATCCGGGAACTCAAGTATACCAAGAGTGTAAAGAGATTCTATTGCCGCATTAGACCATGACGGAATATTATCGGAATCTGCAAACGTGGGGGTCACGTCAGGCTTGGCATAACCAATCATATTGCTGATAATCACTGCCGCTTCCGATAGCTGAACCGTATCGTCAGGCCTGAAATATATCTCCCCGTTTTGCTTTATACCGCTTATGTATCCCTTGGAATATGCAAGCGCGATATATCCCTTCATTGCCGGGTTTATATCTCCGTCATCCGCAAATCCCGTGGTTGCAACGTCCGGCACGCTCTTGATCCCGATAGCATTCATAGCGGTCACAACAAGCTCCGCGCGGCTGACCTCTCTATCCGCCTCAAAATAGAAATAATTGCCCACCTGCACGCCGTTCATAAGTCCCGATTCCGTGACAGCAAGCGCGTGACTGTAAAGCTCGTTTTCAAGCATATCACTGTATACCAACGCGGTCTTTTGCGCGTTGACCTCGATAGTCACCTTTGCAGAGGTACTGTAATTTCCGTATTTATCTCTGACAACGTACTCAAAGCTATCACTTCCCGTATACGATTCATTCGGTGTATAGGTATATGTTCCGAGTGTCTTATTTTCAAGAACCAGCAGACCGTGCGCGGGATAGCTGACTATCTCGTACGTAAGCTCATCTCCCTCCGGATCATGTCCCGCCAGCACGCCGCTTATCATTATATCCTTATATGTTTCGTTATTTAGCGAAGCATAAGATGCCATTTTAACGGTTGGTGAATAATTTACCGAATCCAGCATGAAAATATTGCAGATAATATCGTATGAATTGTCGTCTACCGAAAACTCAAAGCTTGCAGGCTTACCCAATCCCGTTTTTGCCTCCTCGTATGTCATGAGTGAGATATTGTCTGCGCTGATCCTTTGTCCCACCGACACCGCATCTCCGCCGATATAAAGCGCACCGCAGCTGACGCTTGGAAGTGCGGTTATCGTTATACTCTCTATGCTTGACAGGTTCATCGCGCACATAAATCTTTCCGCGGAAAACGAGAGCGCATTCCCGCTTATTCCCGCTATCGCCATTTGGTTCTGATAGGCTATGACCTCAAGCGCGCCCGACACCATACCCTGTTGGTTTGCAAGCACCGCAGTTCCGCTTGATATCATATTATCAAGCGCCGTGGGCCGTGATTCCTCTGCCGAAACAGCGATACACAAGGCGCAGGTCACAAGTCCTACTGCCACAAATATCACTAATAATTTTTTAAACAGCTTCATATCTTCCTCCAAAAATTTTAATCTGTCTAATTATATTTGCAAAAGGCCTTTTTTATTACCAGACAGCTTTTCCCATACCGAGATTTTCCGCTACAAGTTACAAATTATTCGCACTTTTGTTTTTGATATGTGATATAATGGTTTTATTGAAGTATGCTTTAGAGGAAATGTCAAATGAAATTTATTATCGAAACGCGCGATGCGGGGATGACGGTCTTATCCTTTCTGAAATCAAAATTGAAGATATCCACATCCGCGCTTGCATCTCTGAAGCGTGTCGATATGGGAATTTGCGTGAATGAAAAGCACGTAACGGTCAGATATATCCTCTCCGAGGGTGATATCCTTACAATAAAGGATAGGGACTCCTTTGAGGACGTGAACGAGACCGTTGAGCCACATTGTATTCCGCTTGACGTAATACTTGAAAACGAGGAGCTTTTTATCATAAACAAGCCGCCGTTCATGCCTACGCATCCTTCACATAACCACACCGATGATACTTTAGCAAATGCCTTGGCGCATCTATATGCAGAGCGCGGAGAGCCTTTGGTCTTCCGCCCCATAGGCAGGCTTGACCGAAACACAAGCGGAATATCTCTTATAGCAAAAAGCTCCATATCCGCGTCGTTTCTCCACTATGCGCGATCCCATGGCATGATGCAGAAAAAATACATAGCCTTGCTTGAGGGTAAGATCGCAGACGATGAAGATTGGCACGTTACAGAAACGTATATGAAACGAAGCGAGGACAGCGTTATAGTCAGGTGCGTTGGCGAAAGCAATGACCCCGACGCGTTCGTTGCCATAACGCGTTGGCGGGTGTTGTATTCCTCTGATGCACTCAGCGTGGTAGAGGCTATTCCCGAAACCGGGCGAACACACCAATTAAGAGTTCATTTCTCTCACCTCGGTCATCCCATACTCGGTGATGATATTTACGGAACCGAAAGTGAAATGATCTCGCGCCACGCTCTGCATGCATACAGTCTCTCTATCCCCATGCCGTACTGTTGCGAGAGCAAGACATTTACCTCTTACCCTCCGGCGGATATGCGCAGAGCATTTGAGCTTATAACAGGTGAGGAATTATCAAAATATATACCAATCACAAAGGATACGAATGAAAAATAACACACACGGATCGCCTTCGCGCGAACGCATAATAGATGCCAAGGATTACTTTTTTCTTCCCGATGAGGAAAAAGCCTTTTATAAGGAGCATGATAAAAAATACGAGAGGCTCCCGCTATGGAGCAAAATATCTCTGATCGTCGCCGCGGTATCTCTATTGCTCTACATTGTAATATGTATTAGTCCCGTTTTTGCGGATTTCTTTAACAAATATATCGGCGGTTTCTTCAGATTTTTATTTGCACAGATAACCAATATTCTGCCTTTCTCCTTGGCAGAGGCCGCCTTAATACTGATACCGGTTTTTCTTTTTTTGATAATAAGATACGTTTGGATATGCCGATGCAACACGCGTAAGGCTACGATCGTAACTCTGCTTTGCATACTTTCGGTTGCATCTATATTCTTTTCAAGCTTCGTTTGGACCTTTGCCGCAGGATACCGAGGCACAGCTCTTGAGGATAAGCTGGAAATAAAATCCGAAAAGATAGATAAATACGATCTTTACAATACCACCGTATATTTGGTCGGTGAGATCAACATGCTCTCACCCCAAATCGCATATGATAGCGACGGTTTTTCGGTAATGCCTTATTGCATTAATGAAATGAACAACAAGCTTATTGACGCTTATGAGGTATTTGCATCCGAGAACGGCTTTGTCAACAATTTCTACAGCAGACTGAAGCCTGTGCTGTTAAGCGAGGCAATGTCCTACGCCCACATAACCGGAATATACACCTATTTTACGGGAGAGTCGAATATCAACGTATGCTTCCCGGACTACACGTTGCCGTATACAGCCGCGCACGAGCTTGCACACCAGAGAGGAATAGCCAAAGAGGACGAGGCCAACATGATGGCTTTCTTAATATCCGTTCGCTCCGATGACGCATATATCAGATACTGCGCGTATGTGAACATGTATGAGTACGTTGCGAACGCTCTCTACAAAGCAGACAAGGAGCTATTCAAAAAGGCGTACAGGATGCTTGATTCGGACGTAGCCGCTGAGCAGGTAGCATACAATGCATTTTTCGAAAAATACTCCGAATCGGTCACAAGCCAGGTAAGCGGAACAGTCAACGATATATATCTTCAATCGCAAGGCACCGAGGGCGAAAAGAGCTACGGAATGGTGGTAGATCTCACCGTTGCATACCTCAAAAGCCTTGGCAAAATCGAGAAATAAAACGAACAAAAAATTACCTCACGGAATACAATATACGTGAGGTGATTTTTTTATTTTTATGCATTTTTAATGTCGTAGTGGTGTGTGTTATTGATACAACGACATTATTTTTTAACAAAAGTAACTTTTTATCAATATTTTATTCATTTATTGCCTTTTGTTGGCTTTTTATTCATTTATTTGGCAGTTTTACGTTTATTTAGTACATGTGTACTAAAAATACATGTCATATATTATTGACAGGAATCGATAATTTATCTTACAAAATTTGTAAATAAATTATAAACTTTGACAAAAAGTTCTTTACATATTTATTCATATATGTTATAATATATTCACGTCACGACAAAGGTGATAAACACAAAAATATTGTATTACCCCGCACCGTTCGGTGCATACACAAACATAAACTTTTTAGTAAATTCCAAGTCTGATTCGGCTTGGATAAGACGGGAGGAAATTATGGAAAAGATCATAATCAACGGCGGAAGACCCCTTTACGGTAACGTATCTATCGGAGGCATGAAGAATGCTGCACTCCCTGTTATTTGCGCGTGCGCACTCAACGAGGAGAGCTGCATAATCGACAATATCCCTCCCGTAAGTGATATAGAAACTCTTCTTGAAATCCTCTCCTGCATCGGCGCATCGGTCAGAAGACTCACAAGAACATCGGTTGAAATAAACTGCAAGAACCTCGTTCCCTGCTCCTCTCCTATGGAGCTTGCAAACACTCTCCGCGGTTCCTCCTACCTCCTCGGTGCGGAGTTCGGTCGCTTTGGTAAGGCAAGCGTTCCTCATCCGGGCGGATGCAGCATCGGCGCACGCCCCCTCGACCTTCACATGAAGGCTTTTGAGGCTCTCGGCGCAGACTGCATTCACAAGAACGGTAGACTTGAGGTCGAGTCCGAGGACGGTCGCCCCCACGGTGCAAGCATCTATTTTGACAAGGTTTCCGTAGGCGCAACGGTTAACGCTATCCTTGCATCCGTACTTGCAGACGGTGTTACAACTATTGACAATGCAGCACGCGAGCCTCACATTGTTGACCTTGCGGTATTCCTTAACGCATGCGGCGCAAACATCACAGGCGCAGGAACTTCTGTTATCAAGGTAAAGGGAGTTGAAAAGCTCCACGGCTGCCGTTACTCTATCATTCCCGATATGATCGAAGCGGGTACATACATGGCGGCGGTTGCAGCAACAGGCGGTAGAGTTACAGTTACCAACGTTATCCCCAAGCACCTTGAGGCTATTACCTCCAAGCTTGAGGAGGCAGGCACAAATGTTACAGTCGGAGACGACTACGTTACGATCGAAAGCACGGGTAAGCTTCGCGGTATCAGCATAGTTACACAGCCCTACCCCGGATTTGCAACCGATATGCAGGCACAGTTCGGCGCAATGCTCTGCTTTGCAGAGGGAACCTCTGATATCGTTGAGAACATTTTCAACAGCAGATTCCAGTACACCGACGAGCTTTCCAAGATGGGCGCAGACATCAAGGTTGACGGCAACCACGCGGTAATTCGCGGTGGCGCAAAGCTCTCCGGCGCTCCCCTTATGTCGCACGACCTTCGCGGTGGCGCGGCTATGGTAATCGCAGCTCTCGCAACAGAGGGCACTTCTGTAATCGACGGTATCGACAAGATCGAGCGGGGATATTATAATATTGTAGGCAAGCTCCGTGAGCTTGGCGCAGATATTCAAAAAAAAGAAGTTGTCACAGACAAGCAAAGACTTGCTTCTATGATGTAATGAGATAGAGTTCCCTTTTCATCATAAAAGATACATAAATAAAAATATCCTCTCATATATTTTAGCGAAAACATTATCGTCTAAAATTATGGGAGGATTTTTATTTTATGGCAGAGCATTCTATTTACAAGGACATAGCGGAAAGAACGGGCGGAGACATATATATCGGAGTAGTCGGACCCGTCAGAACGGGAAAATCTACGTTTATAAAGAGATTTATGGAGGCATTGGTTCTCCCTAATATCGCAGAGGGATATTCAAGAGAGCGCGCACGTGACGAGATGCCGCAGTCCGCGGCAGGCAAGACTGTTATGACAACAGAGCCTAAGTTTATTCCCGATGAGGCAGTACCGATCAATATTGATTCCTGCTCCACCCTAAAGGTGAAAATGGTGGACTGCGTGGGATATGTCGTGCCTGAGGCATTGGGAACAATTGAGGACGGTCAGCCCCGCATGGTGCGTACCCCTTGGAGACAGGAGCCTATGCCCTTCATCGAGGCGGCGGAAATGGGCACGCACAAGGTAATAAGCGAGCATTCGACTATCGGTATGCTTGTAACCACTGACGGCTCTATCGGTGACATATCAAGACCGAGCTACGTTGAAGCTGAGGAAAGAATAGTAAGTGAATTAAAGGCTCTTGGCAAGCCCTTTGCGGTTATTCTCAACTCTGCTCGCCCGCAGAGTGACGAGGCTATCTCGCTGGCGTATGAGCTTGAGGCAAAATACGAGGTGCCTGTCGCGCTTGTTTCCTGCATCGACCTTGACGCGGAGGATATACGACATATCCTTGAGCTTGTTTTGCATGAGTTCCCTGTCTCGGAGATCCGCGTTACCATGCCGGAATGGACGACCGCCCTTGACGATACTCACAGAATAAAGCTTTCCTTGCTTGATGACATAAAGGAATGCGCAAGTAAGATAAGCAAGGCGGGAGATATTCAGGGAGCGTTTGATTCGCTTTCCGAAAACGAATACATAAAGAGCGCGTCCATAAATGAGATAGACCTTGGCACGGGCTGCGCGACATTATCAATTGCCATGAAGGACGGCCTGTATTACGACGTTATAAGTGAGCTTACCGGCTTTGACATAGGCGGCGAGGATGAGCTTATTTCCCTGCTTAAATCCTTGGCAGAGATGAAGGAAAGATACGATAGGATAGAGTCCGCGCTTGACGAGGCAGAAGAACGCGGCTACGGAATCGTAATGCCCGACGTGCGCGAGCTTCACCTTGCAGAGCCCGAAATAGTTAAGCAGGCCGGCGGATATGGCGTGCGACTTCGCGCATCGGCTCAGTCTATTCATATGATAAGAGCTAATATAGAAACCGAGATCAATCCGATCGTTGGAACCGAACAGCAGTCCGAGGATCTCGTCAAATATATGCTTAAGGAGTTTGAAGAGGATCCGCAGAAGATTTGGAGCTCCAATATGTTTGGCAAGAGCCTTTACGAGCTTGTCAACGAGGGCCTTCACTCAAAGCTTGAACACATGCCCGAAGCATCGCGCACAAAGCTCTCCGAAACTCTGGAACGTATCATCAACGAGGGCAGCGGCGGGCTTATCTGTATTATTCTTTAATAACAAAAAAAATATAAAAAGCCCAACCTGTTGCGTTGGGCTTTTCTCTTATAAATAAAGGGATTGCAAAATGTAAAAAAATGTGGTATAATACCTTATATTATGTAAAGGATACACACTAATGAACATACAACAGTTTTGGTCTGACGTTCTCGCACAGATAGCAGACGAGATAAGAGAATATTTCCACGCCGATGCTTATGTGAATTGGCATTGCTCCAATGAGTATTTCACGGTTGAGGAATTTATAAGAGCCAACTGCGAGTATCCCGGCGATTGGGATGGCGAGGTTGAAAAGATCGTTACGACAGACGATATGATTATCACCGCAACACGGGTATATCCCAAGGATCGCTCCGCTTCTTTCCACGTTACGTCCTTCATCAAGCTGAAAGACGATAAGATCGCCGCTATGGACGAGTATTGGGCAGACGATGGCGAAGCTCCAAAGTGGCGACAGGATATGAAAATTGGGAGA
>JAZSBL010000043.1:0-2771 GCA_045602385.1 Eubacteriales bacterium
CCTCAAAGACTTTATTGCCGAGTTTCAGAACGCAGGCTTCTCCATCACGGACGAATACTACGGTCAAGATCGTGCGCTCTATACGGGATATTTCCACAAGGGCGGTACTATGGGTGAGTGTACCATTGAGATATACCATAACAACATTATGTTCTACGAGCAGACCGATGACACCCGTGAAATGAAAGAGGTCGTATTGAGTGCAGACGGAGATCTGTCGCTCTATTTAGTACCTGCCGACGTTGCGGATAACCTTGCTACGGTTGCCAATGAATTTGCGTTTAACTATGTATGGCACGGCGAGAAAAGCGGTAAGTTCTTGCAGCTCTGCGGAGAACAGTACGGCGCGGTGTTTGATGAAACGGATTTTATCGAATATCTGAACACGGTGCTGTATCCCGATAAGCCATCAAAAAAGCTCAAAACGATCCCTGCGGACGACGAGTGGGATGTGCCGGAGGAATATAGGAAATATCCGTACTATAACTTTTAAGGAGATTTCACTATGAAAAAAGAAAACATCTATAAATTCCTTTATATCGTGGCAGCCTTGTTGGTCGTAGGCTTTGCCATTGCCTTTGGCGTGGATGCCTACAAGTACAACACCGGCGGTTATTTGGGTTCGGCGCCTCTGTACGCTTATGCGCTTGTGGATGCCGTTGAGTACCTTCTGCCGAGCTTGGCATTCTTCATCGCAGGTCTGATCTGCAAAAAGAAATTTTCCAAATTAGTGCAACCTTTTTATATAAAATAGCGACTATATATGTAGATGAATATTTAAGGAGGATGCTATGGAACAAAAAAATATAGTTAAAACGATTGCAATATTTATCGCACCTTTACTGTTGTTTGCCGTTCTCTTTATTCCTTACAGTTGGCTAAACAGTGCGGTGATTGTTGATGTTTTCGGGTGTGGTTGCCCACAAGTAAACGAAGCCGGAGAGATTGTTCACCCAACATTTAACGCAAATGATTTTACTTTGTTGTTTTGGTTGTTTATCTCTCTTTGTGTAACTGCCATTTCGGTATTTCTCTCAATCAAGAAAATACCAAGTGATAAGAAATGGCTGAGAGCTATTTACGTTGTGGGTATGTTTATAGTATCAATCTTTATTTCGTATAGCTTCTTGCAGCTTATGATGTGGAATTAAACAAAAGGAGGTCAACACAATGAAAAGAACATTTGCAACCATACTTGTGGTGCTCTTGTTGGCAACCACATTGGTCGTTCCTGCATACGCAAATTCGGCACAGACACATTGGCGTGGAGTTGATTCTACGGGTGCTGTGGTAGTTGACGGGAATTGTCCTATCGAGGTCACAAAAGAGGTGCTGACCTTTGACATTTCAGAATTTCCCGATAACTACTATCGAGAAATGGATGAATACCTCGCCTACACGGGTAAGGTAACTGCTGAATACACCTTTTACAATCCGACAGATCTGACCGTAACTGCAACTCTCGCTTTTCCATTTGGAACGCAACCCGATTATGCAAGTTTGTTTGACGATGAAACGCAAGCTTATCTCCCCTTCGCTGATACAGAAAAATATGATATTACAATTAACGGCGAAGCAATAGACAAAGAGATTCGTTACACGTTGAAGCCCCATGGCGCTCAGTTTAAGTTATCCGAGGATCTTCCGAGATTGTCCGATACCTATATTGCGGATGCTTTCTATTCTCCTACAATGACGGTAACGAAGTACACATACATTGTGGGTGGAGCTAACAAAGAAGGACAGATCGACAAAGAAACGTATAACGCCGCCAACGTAGCATTTGATTGGGATGGCGGCGACGGAAAATCGAAGATTTATTTTCCCGAGCAAAGTGGATTCCATACACAAAAGGATGGCGACGGAAGGTTCGGAATGTGGGCAGATAACGGAGATATTTTCTCCGTATATGTTATCGGTCAGCCACTTTCTACACCTCTCGTTATGAAGTGCTATCAAGATGGCGGTGTAGAGGATAAAGAAGAAATCGCCGGAATTGTATCATTGACGAACACCGAAACAATGACTCTTGAAGATCTCGCTCTTGAAAATTGGAAGGAAGAAACAGGCGTATCCAAAGTGGATTGGTATAATGCCGTAGTTGCAGCTTTTAATGAGGGTAGCAAGGGCAATCCCACATACAACTATATATACCCGGATTCCAACGGATTGAATATGTCCGCAGAGCGTTTTATGAACAGCCTTATGCGTTGGTATCAGTATGAGATTACGATTGAGCCAAAGTCAAGCATCACCAATACTGTTACAGCTCCTATTTATCCCGAAATAAACGGAAGATATGAGCCTTCGATTTATACCTACACATATCTGCTCTCTCCTGCAAGTACGTGGGCGAGCTTCGGTGAGTTGGAGGTCGTAATCAATACGCCGTTCTATATTACGGAAAATAGCCTTGAAGGATTTACCAAGACCGATACGGGCTACACGCTGAAGCGCAACGGATTACCCGAGGGAGAGCTTGAATTTGTATTGTGTTCCTCTGAAAATCCTATCCGCCCGATCTCACCTTACTTTGACACGGTTTGGATTGTTGTTGGAGCTATCGCTGCTGTTATTGTAATTGGCGGTGGTATTGTGGCATTTGTGGTTGTCAGAAAGAAGAAAAAGAAGGCGTAAAGCGCTTTGTTCTCGCATTTCGGGAGTAATTCCTTCGTTTGAGGGTGGTATTCCTTCTGACGAAATGATAGAATGTAAGCACAAGAACAACCCGAAATGCGAGGAGGCATTACTATGGAAAAGAAAACGATAGG
>JAZSBL010000044.1:0-31601 GCA_045602385.1 Eubacteriales bacterium
CTTAAAGCAATTGGAGCATACTACTTCCTCGTTTACGCCGTCTCCTGCTTCTCTTGTGTAGAAGCCGGTCTCATGCTGGCATGCGGAGAGATCAATCTTGTCCTCGGACGCCATAGCGTGAGTGTAGAACTGGTACATGGACTTTGCAAGGTTCTGCTGCTTGGTGGTATACTCTTGATCGAATGCAAGAGTATTAAGATACTCCATTACATTCTTGGTAAGATTTGCAGTGTCACCATTACTGTCATTTATCGTGACAGTATAGTTCTTGTGGTATACCGCTACACCGAGATTGTAGATATTTATGCAGTAATGTCCTGTCTCTTCGTCATTTGCAACGCTGACGTTGACCTTGCTTGCGCCTTGCTTCTGCACAGATGCGCTGAGAGTGCCACTTCCCGAATAGTCAAAATAAACTCTCATATTGGTCTCACCGGGTGTCAGGAAAATCTGCCATCCCTGAATGTCAATATAGGCGCCGTCATTAACCTCGCCTTCTCCGTCATAAAACGCCACTACATCACTTACGGGGTTAGTTCCGCGGGAATAATGCCCCTCGTTTATTGAGCTGGCATCTGTGTTGGAGAAATACATCTCTGCCATCGCGCCCCAGTTAAGAAGCGCGCGCATGGAATTGTGATATTTCGCGTATTTCTCGTCCCCAAGCACTTCCATAGCATACTTACGAACGGAGTACGATTTCTCCGCGCCCTTGCCCTGACCGTCCACGGCATACACCTTTACGGTGTAATCCATGCAATCAGGCGAAAGCGGAACACTTACGGTATTCTCCTTAAGCGTTGCCACGTCGTACGTCATACTTTTCACGGGCACCGTCTCACCGGGTGCATATATCTCGGCAACCATGCTCGTTGCAGATCCGAGATCTTCATACACAAAGTGCATTTTGACGTTGCCGCCGGTTGATACACTGATCCAGTTAAGATCAGCATCATTCGCTATCGTTGAATCAGCAAATGCCACTACAGATCCAATAGCCGTCAGAAGTGCAATGCTGAGTACAACAAGAAGAAGCCTAAATTGTTTTTTCATAATTTACCTCGATCCTTTAAAAATTATGATTAGCAAAAGTTATGTCCTATTCTTAGATTCCGCCGATGGGGGTATTACCGTCTGCTTTAACACCGGGACCGATCCATTCCTCGTCCTCTACGTAGCTCTGAGTAATAATATCACATACAATGCGTGACACCTTGATTTCGGGCTGTCCATAAATCTTCTTTTCCATGTTTTGATCTCCCTTGAAATATGCTCCAATTTATATTCCATTTTGTTTTCAATGCCGGATTTTGCACAATACCTACATTTTAACATATACTATTGTATCATATAATATTATACTTTGCAATGGCAAACATGAAAATGTGACTTTTTTTAACATGAATAAAAACAATAAATGCTGTATATTAAAATTCGGCGCAATTCTTCGGTCGGTATAAATGAAGATCGCACCTGCGGTGTAACGCAAAATTTTGTTAGAACCGGCGCGCACTACATAAGAAACTAAAAAAGTTATCCCCTGCACCCTTTGGTGCAGGGGATGTGTGTTATTTAGCAATTTGACTTGCCATTATGCTGTTTATTTAGCCGCGGCATCCTGCAAGTAAGGTGTCTTGTAGGTAGCGTTATCACTCCATGTACCGGTAGATGTACCTGTTGCGGGGATAATACGCCTACTGTATAGTGCATCCGGCTGGGTGCTACGGGTACGCTTACGGTGGTGTCCGCAAGCTCTGCTACGGTGAATTATATTTGTTTTTTAGTCCTCTTTCTTTCTGAAAGAGATGAGTCCTGCACCTGCAAGGCAAATTACTGCAAGCGCGCCAAAGCCTACGGTACTTCCGCATCCAACATTAACATTTACGTTCTGTTCCTCGGTCTTAGCTTCGGTGTTCTTTTCGGTCTTGGTCTCAGCCTTAGCTGTAGTGGTCTCCGCGGGCTTTTCTTCAGGCTTTACTTCTTCGGAAGATGTGGTAGTTTCTTCTTCGCTGGGAGTCGTTGTGTTCTCTTCACCGCCGTTGGGATCTTTGAACTCTACCTCTGCCATAGCCTCGATATACGCCTTTGCGTATGCCTGCGCCTCATCGGTATTTCTGAAGAATGCAGCCATGCACAAGTCAAATGTCTTTCTGCCAGGCTCATCGATAACAAGGCCATCTACGTCCAGGCGGAAACCGTGAATTCTACCTTCAAGATCCTTAAGGTCAGCCATTACGTAAAGGTACGTGTTATCTTGGTTGTCCTTACCGGATCCGATGAAAGCATCTCCCGCTGTCTCGTTCTGAAGGGTCACAAGCTTACATCTTGTGTCGTCCTTGGGGCTATTTCCAACATGCGGAAAAACAGTGAACTTCTCTTCGCATTGACAGTCTATTTTGAGATCCTCTGTTACATAGTCGAATTTTGAAGGACATGTACAGAGATTTTTAAAGACAAGAAGCATTACCGGGAAGTCCTCTGCGGCATATGAGATATCATCCTTTACACTAAGGGATATGGTGGCGTGTCCGTCTTCATTACCGTTCAACGTTACAAATCCCTTTTCATTTACAACAAGCTTGTTACCGTTATATGCAGAGGGCTTACCCTTTGAATCAGATTGATCGCTATCACCGTTCAGGGTGATTGCAGGGTTTCCTACGGGAACGCTATCAGCGGACTGCGTATCCGCCCACTTAACAGCCTTAATAATAGGCTCTTGGGAGTCATCACCCAGAGGTGTAGTTGCATCGCCTTCGTACGTGCCGAATTCAAGAATGGTGAACGCGCCCGCTCCTCCAAGATTGGAATTCTGGAGCGAGAATCCTACGTATGCCTTGTAGTCCTGTGACTTGTAGATATCCGCCATCTTAAGGTTAAGGGCGTCGGGTGCCTTTGCGCCGTTGATGTACATCTCGGGTATTCCATCGGGATTTCCGAGAGCAGAGCTATCTTCTCTCCATTTGATCTCAAGAATAAAGATCGGTCTTCCCTCTTCATCAAACTTGTTAAAATCATCCTGGAAAATGTATTTGTCATTATTGTTCTTATCGTCGGCAGATGTAGCTGTCGCCATCTGGCTGCCGTGGTCATTTCTTTCGCCCTCCGCGGGGTCAGAGTACCAGTGTAAGCTATATAGTGCGCCGGGATACGTGCTCGTGTCTTCGGGATCATAGTTGCTACCGGATTTGGTCTTGATAAGTGTCTCAATTCCGTATCCGTAGTCAGGTCCCTGCTTACCGGGTTCAATGTTCATATCGGTCCATACGTGGAACGAGAACCATATATCTCCGCCATATGTAAAGTCGTCAACTCTGACCTTCATGTAAACACCGTCGTTTTTGATGTCTACCTTATCTTTCGTTTGCGCAGTTACATAGGGTGTGCCGTATTGAGCATCCTCTTCATCGGGCGGGATAATGCTGAATCCCTCGTCGGTGTACTCGTAACCTGCCACGTTGTGCATAATTCCGTTATATCCGTCAAGGTCCTGTGACTTCAAAGTGTACACAGCCCAGTCACCGTCAACGGCCGCAACTGGAATGGATATTGCCGCAAAGGTTGCCGCAATCATTACTATCGCAAGAAACAAAGAACAAATTTTCTTCATGTTTGTATCTCCTTATGGTATTTCAATTAGTTTGTACGTTTTTTACATTGATAACACGGTTTGCGCCGCTTCAATGTGGGGGCGCGATTGATATTATTTGCTGGGAATGTTGCTTACGCTGACTCTGGGCGCTGACCACATTGCAATCTCGTCGTAGCTTTCGGTTGTGATCACATCGGTTTCAACGCTTAGAACATCAACTTCAGGAATGTCGTAGATTTTTCTGTCCATAACGCGTTCTCCTTTTTTATTGTATATTTTTTATAAATAACCAAGCTTTTGCTTAGATTTTTACCAGTCGTTAGTAAAGCGAACCGTTTCACCGTCATATCTGACCTGGAAGCCCTGTACCTGAATGTCTCCACCGTCGGAAAGTACGCCGATATAAACCATATACTTGCCGGGTGCCAGACCTGAAAGGTCCATGGTAAGTATCATGGATTTACCAATCTCGTATTTGGGTTCTCCGGGCGCCTCTTCAAGTGTGAAGTTAGTGAAATCACTGTCATTGATATTGATCTGAATCTTATGAATATCTAAATATCCATCAATGTAGACGATAACGTCCTTGAGTATCTGAGGATCTATCTTTTCACCCTCCTGAAGGTTTCCACTGAGAGTGAAGTAAACTTTTCTGTTAATTCCCTTTTCAGTAGCATATACGCTTACCGCGGTGGGTGAGCATGCAACACCCTCGGCCTCCGTCTTCGTTGCATCCCAGAACTTGCCGGTAAAGGTCACGTGGTCATCGAAGATCTCGGGACCTACGTATCTCAACGTCAGCTTAATATATTCCTCTGAATGAGGCTGTACAGTTACTACAGTATCAATGCCGTCAATTGCAAATCCGGGAATATTAACGGATACCTTACCTGTAACCGCTACATTGTTGTGGTTAACAACTCTTAAGTTGATCACAGAACCGTCTTTGATCTGGTGTCCGTTGTACTTAGTGTCACTATCGAAGAAATAGTCCTCAAATTCGGGAGTAATTACGATACGGTCGCCAAAGTCAAGCGTGGGCTGAACGATTTCGTCAGGCTCAGAGTAGCTGTGTGCATAGTAGGATTCCGGAGGAATGCTGTATGTAATGTAAACAGGCTCTGTGCCAACGTTGATGGATATCGTACCCTTATCGCTGGGATTACGAAGTATCTGCTGACCCATCATGGAGGTTTCGATGATGGGAGCATCTGCTTTAAAGGTGTATACCTTGCTGCCGGAGGTCTTCCAAACTACCGCAACAACGCGCTCACCTGTATCAAAGAGATATCCTCTTACATCATCGGGAAGATCGTTAAGCTCTCCAATATATTTTCCTTCACCAAGCATGTTGGTCAAAACTGCGTACGCTGCTATAGTGGGATATGCTCTGTCATTCTTGGAGAATGAGCCGTAGTCTCCTCCCGCCTCAAGATAGTGTGCTCCAAGGAACCAGTAGTATTTATCGATTCCATAAGAGAGCGCTTGCACTGCACTGCTTACAACATATGGAGTCTGCTTGGACAGGTGCAGATCCGTAGGTGTTTCGCTGGGAATCTTCATGCCGGACTCGGATATCCAAATCGGCTTTGTAACGCCAAGCAATGAAAGCGCCTGCGGGAAATTCTTCATAGTGACCGCCTCACCGTAATCGGGAACCGATACGTCCGGGGGAAGGTCCTTATGAGAGTGGAAGTTGTAGATTGAGGAATAACTCATGACATCACTGTTCATGATAAGTCCGAAGAAGTCCTTCCAGTTAGTCGGCTGACACATTCCCGCTATGGATATTGACATACCTGAGCCGGAATCAATTACACCAAGCGCTGCAGCCTTGAACCATCCCGAATAATGCTCCGCAAGATCGCGGAAGGTGTGGTCGGGCTCGTTCATAAGCTCCATTATATCAACCACGCCGTTAAGCGTCGTCGCAGCTCTCTTGGCAGCATCGTAGATAGCAAGCTGTGTGCCATAGGTTCCCAAATATGTGGTAGTCTTCTTTTTTGCGGGATCATTTTTGGCTTCGTCAGCATTATGAGTGATCTGGCTATCAGGATGATAATTTGTCGCCAGATCTTTTGCCCAATTGGGCGCCGAGCTGAATGTCAAAAGTACATTCAATCCCGAATCCTTAATTACAGTCAATCTATCCTTTATTTTGCCTATATACGCATCGTCATATCCGAATGTTCCGGTGGTCTGGTTGTAAGCGGTCTGATAGCTTTCCCATGCCATACGCTCTCTTACCCAGGTTATGCCCATCATACGGTAAATCGCGGAGTATGATGCGATACGGTCAAGGTTTCCTACGCGCTGTGTAAGCGCAGAGTCCATTGCAAACGGAGAATCCGTAACCGTTCTATCGGCAAATGAAGGAAGCACAAGATAATACTCGACATAATCTCCTGCTTGGAGCTTGAAATATCCCGTAGGGTGATTTTCAATGTCTATTTCGATTCTTCTGATGTCATTTGCCTCACCGACAAAGTACTTTCTTGCTATTTCGTTTCCTGCATAGTCTGTGATAACATAGCTTCCTCTTCCGGATTCCTCAAAGAAGTGAACGTACTCTATACGGATAGGATAGCGCTCATCAAACACGTTCATCTCTGCAGCTTCCTTGAGAATGTCTGCATTTTCGTCTCCCGAAATGTCCACATCGTACTTAACCAAGGGGGCGTCATTGTCGGAATATACTCTGTTCAGCTCAAAATAGTCGATCATGAAACAGATACGCCTAAATAATTCCTCTGAAGTCCTCTTATCAGTATATCCGTCCTCGTTATCCATTCTGAAGGTTATTCTGTGCTCTCCCCTCTTAAGGTAGTAAACACCCATATCCACAAGCTGGAAAAGCTCTCCAAGCTTGCCGTCGCCGATGTTAGGAACCTCACCGAGAACTTTTCCATCAAGACAATGGACAGGTTCTCTATCATCAATGATTACAGAAAAGTCTGTGGTGGCGTAATGGTTTCTGTCACCTGCGCAGGTTGTAAGCTTGTAATATCCGCTTGCAGGAACGGTTATTTCGTAAACCATATCAAAATTCTTGGTATACGTTGAAATATCGAAACCGTCCTCTTCCCATTCCGAGGGAACAAGAGCTCCGCTGTAGAACACGTATCCTTCGCTTACCTTGGGGGCAGCATGCTTATTGTACGGGCCATATGAGAACGTCGTCGCGGTAAAGTTCTCACCCTCAACGCGGAAGGATAAGGGCTCCAAGAAATCCTTTGATACACTCTCAATAAGCTCTATTTCCGGCTTGGTTTCAAACTCTAAGGGTGTGTAATTAAGTGAGGGGGTCTCTGTGCTTGTGCTCTCACTATTACCCTCCGTACCCGCCTCGGTGTTTCCTTCGGCCGTTGTAGGGGTTTCGGTCGCGGTTTCGGGTCCCGTTTCCACGTTTGAATCCGTCGTGGTATCGGTCAGGCCCTCGGTTTCGGGTTCTGTTTGTTCGGGTTCCGTATTACATGAAGCCAGTACGGAACACAGCATCAGACACGCCAAAAGTAGCGCCAATCCCTTAATTGAAAATTGTTTCATTCTTTTTCTCCTTTGTGCATACGCGTTATTATTTGCACTCCATAAGTATGGATTCCCTCACACAACGCGTTCGCTTGGTATTGGGACTGAAATTCAGTTCACATTCTCCTTAACGGAGATTTGGTGTGGAAAAAGCTTTCCTTTTATATATATTGCAGGATGATGCTCTTCCTGTAACATTTTAAAATCCTATAATCAATAACCGATTTGGGTTACAACTTAATCTGTCCCGATTTGGTTTTTACTCTTCCTTACCGGTTGCTTCCGTAGGCGCATGATTGACCGTAAAGGTCTCTCCGCAAATCTCGCACTCGGCAGTCGTTTGATCGCCCGCGTTCGTGTTTACGTGATCGCCTACGCATTTACCGTTTTTGTCCATCTCCGTGCCGGGAACGTTACCGAAGTCCTCTCCGCGGTTGAAGTAGGTCTCGTTTTCGCCGAGGAAGCCTCTGATGACGTTCATGTCATCGGACATTACCATGTAAGCTACGTCAACGCTGGCTCCGTTTGCTACGCGTAATATAAACTTAAGGCCGGTTGTTGTTCCTGCTTCATTGAGCGCTTTATACTGCGACTGGTTTGCAAGGTCAATAACCGCTACTACCCAGCCATCTGTCTGAGCGCTTGTCATTGTTCCCTTGTGAATTGACGAATATTCGCCATGGAACAGCTGGAAATATACGTTTCCGTCGTTAGCGGCATCGGTTACGCGATACTTAACTGCAACGTATCTACCAAGAGTTGCTCCTGTGATAGTTGCCTCGCAGTATCCCAGCTCGCTCTTGGACGTCAGGTGTCTGTATCCTACGCCGTCTTCAAACTTAGCTCCGTAACCTGTTATCTGACCGTTGCCGGCAGCAAGGGAGGTTCCGTCAATGTACGCAAGTGTATTGTCGACAGTCGTCTCGCTGAGGACCTCGGAGCATACGGAACACTTCCAGATGTAGGAGGTCTTTCCTTCGGTGGTTGTTGTATCCTTTGTAAACTTTGCGCTGTGCGCGCCTACACAATGACCGTTTTTATCCACCTCGGTCTGAGTAGAAACGTTGGAGAAGCTGTTGCCGCGGTACATGTAGGTCTCGCCGTCCACAAGCAGGCCGCTCAGCTCTTCAAAGCTACCCATTGCAAGGTAGGAGATCTGGAACTCTACGTCCAGATTGTTGTTCTGAATGGTAATTACCATGTCCGCAGTTGTTGCGTCACCGGCAACCAGGCTCTTATAGTTCGCATTGTCTCCTATATATATAAGCGCTACCACCCAGTCACCCGTGTAGTGACCCTTAAGGTATTGATAGTTGCAAACTGCCTTGCCGCCAAGATTCAACTGGAACACGATCTGCGCATCGGCATCGGAGGGTGCTGTGGGCACGCGATACTTGATGGCAACGTATTCACCAAGCGTAGCACCTGCAAGCGTGACGCTTGCATATCCCGGGAACGATGCGTTGTACGATGTCTTCCTGATACTACGGTAAGGAACGCTACCGCTTATAGACGAAGACACTGCGGTGATACTGTTTTGAGCTGTAAAGCTGTTACCGTCAACGTACGCAAGTGTGTTTTTAATCGTTCTCTCGCAGACGATCGTAGAACATGCATTACACTTCCAAACATATGAAGTATAATCATCGCCGGTCGTTTCCGTCAACGTTACGCGCTTAAATGGATGCTCTGAGCTATCCTTGGGAAGCTCAACCCGCTCCACGAAGACCTTACCGCACTCCGAGCACTCGGAACCTGCAGTATATCCGACCGAATTACAGGTAGCGGAAACCGCCGGGATCTCCACTATCACGTGATTTTCGGGCACGGATGGAATCTCCTCGGGCTCAACAAATATCTTACCGCAAGCGCAGCACACGCTTCCCTGTGTATGTCCCGCCGATGAACACGTGGGAGCAACTGCGGGAATAGTAACCTGTACGCAGTCAGAAGCGCACTTTCCGTTCTTATCAACCTCGATCTGACCGCTGATATTATTAAACGCCTCAATTCCCTCTCCACGGTAGAAATACACTTCATCTTCGCCAAGAAGCAACCTGATATCTTCAAGGCTATCCGATATTGCAATATACGCTATATCAAGTATGTAGCGAGTGTAGATTACCGAATAGAAGCTTGTTGTTGCTTGATATCCCTGGAATGCGGACAGATCCATTACCGCTACCATCCACGTATCCTTGGTGTGGTCCGATGACGTCTTGCTTTGATTATCATTTGCGCTTCCGCTCAGTATAGCGCGGAACATTATCGATCCATCACCGGATACCCTGTATTTAATCGCGATGTACCGCCCAAGATCGTAGGTACCGCTGGGCAACCATGCAACAGCAGATGAGTCGCCTGTCGGTTCTACACGCGCAAAAGTAACTCCGTTTTCACTAAGATAGTTGATACTTGTCTTGCCTTCGCCCAATGCGTGAATGGATATATCGGTTATATTAGTAAAATACTTGACAGTATTAGAAACCGTCATATCATCCGCAAGCTTATCCTCACACGCATCACATACGTATGAGTAGATCTTTGCGGTCTTGTCAGCATTATCCGTGATCGTGACTTTAGTGGTATGCACTATGCACTTACCGGTGTTCGAATCACAAAGCGATCCGACTTTTGCAAAATCTTTTCCTCTGTGATAGAAGGTGACATTCTCTCCCATGATCGCACACAGGTCAAGGATGTCGGAGGCCATTGCCACATACGCGATGTCTACAACTCCCTCACATTCAAGGGTAAGTGTAAATGATCCTTTTTTACCTTCAACGTATATGCCGGAACCGAACATACTCTGAACGTTCATAACCGCGATAACCCAACCGTCGGTCTCAGCTCTTGCGATTGACTGGGACTTGGTATTTCCGCTATATTCCCAAGTAGCCTTCAGGCTTCCGTAACCCATCGCGCGGTACTTTATTACCACGTATTTTCCAAGCTTAACGTTGCCCGACATGGGTTTTACCTGAACCTTCTGACCTGCGACAGGTTGTATTCTGGTAAATGCGACGCCATTCTGAACGCCTACGATATCAGAATCGATCCAAAACTGGTTGCTGTAGGTCATACCGGCCTTCACTTTGCCGGACGTTCCGAGAACCTTGTTGCAGGTTGTACACTTATATGTATAGGTAGAATATTCGCCGTCCGTTGTTTCTTCAACCGTCCTGCTTCCGGAATGCTCACAAAGGTCCACCTTGAGAGCAGGGTCATCTTTATGTCCACCGGCATCAGCGGTATCGGTACTTAACACATCTTTTTCAATCTCAACGATCGTGCACACAACGGATGCAAGATCCTCGGGATGCTCTGCAACATAATCGGCGTTATATCCGGGAATAACACCGTACTTGATTCCGTTGTTCTTTGCCTTCTCAACATTGCCCTCATTGTCACCCGTAAACATTTCGGATGTAATAGCAATAGTCAGAACACCGGCTTCGGCGGGACAAGGCGCCCATGTTTCGCCACCGTCAACGGAATAGTAAACGGTGTTGCCGACAATAGTCTTGTCGTAATTTCCCGTCATCTTCACGCCTATGTTAGCCGCAAACGTATTGTAATCGGCCGATGTGGGAATTACGATCTTGGCACTATTCATTGTATGGAGCTTCGCGGTTCCATCCGCTTTATCGGATCTGATAGCCGTCTGATAGGTCGTCTGCTCCATGTTCACCGCGCAAACCGTAAACGGCGTGGCGCGTTCATACATTTCTTTATGGCAATTGTAGCAATATCTCTTTTCAAGAGTCGTTCCAATCGCGGGTATCCAGTTAGTAACAACACAGTGTCCCTTGGTAGCCGAGCACAGTTCTTCTTCCAGCTCTATGTTTTCCAAGGTCTCCCAACCGGTATCCGTATCAACCGGTCGCGTAAATTCCGACTCCGCAGTGGTCGAAGCTTCCTCAGTTGTATCTCCGCCGGACGCTTCTGTGCTCGATGAATCCGTCTCAGTCACCGATTCCGTAGCAGACTCGGCCGCGCTTTCACCGACAGTACCCGTCTCAATGGAGGTAGGTTCTTCAACAACGCTTTCAGACTCTGTTTCAGAGGGCGCTTCTGTTATCTCTTCAATCTCTCCCGCACATGAAGCGATCGAGCCGAGAATCATTATGAGCGTCAGAAACAAGGCCAATGTCTTCGTTACTTTTCTCATTCTCAAATCTCCTTACTTTGATATTTTGCTATATATAAACAGGTGGTTTAACAATTAATCCGCGGTTTATTTACTCTTATTTTCCTCGATGCTATTTACGAATTTCTCCAATGCAGTCTCAAGCTTTTGGGTTTTACTGTCAATGTATGACTTAAGGTTTCCTGTGTTGTTGGGCAACATAAGCTGGGGAAGCGCGTAACAAACACCGGAGTTGTCTCCGCCGACGTCATTGAACGTCTGTCCAAAGTCGGTAGAAACACCGTTCCAGATGATATCAAGCATTTCAGCATCATCGGGCATATCGGCAACTCTCTTTCCAAGAACCTTCTCGTAGTAAGTTATCTTAACATTCTCGGAGTAATACGCAAGCATTTCAAGCGTTTCTCCAACGAGTGCAGGATTCTTTAAATAAGAAAGCGCGCCTATGTATCCGCCCCACTGCAACGATCTGTATCCAAGATTTGCGTCAGTTGCATCGTATTGATCACTATCGTACAGAGGATACGGAAGAACTCCAAATTCCAAATTGTATCCAAGCAATGATTCAAGCTCGCCGGTTTTGATCACGCTCATAAGCGCGCGGCCACTTGAAAGCGTGACAGGGGTTGTATTCTTTTGCGCAGAGAGCATGTTGTAGGTAAAATACGTATAATTTGCATTGTCCAGATTTCTGAAGAACTCAACAAGATCGTCTGCCTTTTTCTGATATCTGTCCTGTTGTAAAGCGACAACATACTTTCCGCTTTCATTTTGAATTACCATAGGAATACCGCTTGAGGTCAAAAATCCATTAAAGGATACCCAGGGCGTGCCCGTAAGTCCAAAGGAGTCGTCAGCGCTCTTGCCGTTACCCGTTGCATCAACGGACACAAGCTTTGCAAGATTCATCATCGCATCAAGCGTCCACTCACCGTCTCTTACCATATCGTAAACAGACTTCTGCATTCCGGAGCCATACTCCGCAAGAAGCGATTTGTTGAATCCAATAAGGTAGGTGACCAGGATGTTATAATCACTGTGACCCAGGAAATGCTCTCCGTTGATCTCAAGCGTATCCATGAAGTCCTTGTGCCAGTACTCAGCTTCAAGATCTATTCCTTCAAGCTCGCCGAGATCGTAAAGCAGGTTTTCCGAAATAAGGCTTCCTACACCACCGTGCACATGCGTGATAAGCGCATCAAGCGTGCCATCCTTGTTCTGAACCGCTCCCTGAACGTTCTTCCAGTACGTATTGTAGCCATTGTCCGAATATGTAACACGCGCAAATTCAACACCCAAATATTTGCGTACTCTTTCCTGTCTTTGATATACCGCCTCTTCAAGAGCGCTACCTCCATTCAAGTCGTCATCCATATACCAGAGTCTAATACCACCGTTAGCTTCCGCAACGTAAAGGTTGAAACCTTCCCCGTAGTCCTTTCTTTCTATGTCAGGAAAAGTGTAATCGTCCACAACAACATCGTCGTCTTCGTCCACCTCGGGCTCTTCCGTCCCCTTGCATCCCGCAAACGCAGCAAGCGTCGACAGAAGCATCAGCAACGTCAGCAAATAAATCGTAAGCTTTTTCATAATTTGACCTCCACTTGGATATGAGCACGTATTTAGTATATTATATATAAATATATAAAAACGCTTTTTACTCCAACATATTATAACATTTACAGAGCGATAAGTCAATAGCCCGCTCCCATTCTATGCCTTTTTTTAAAGCATAAAAGCGCGCGCATGCTTTTTTTTAAAACCGCAATAACAAAAAAGGTCCCTCGGTTTTTCACCGTGGACCTCGTATGTCCTGCACCTTTTCGGACGAATGCATCATGAAAATTTCATTTATCAACAATTTCACGATCCGCATTCATCTCCCTGAATGCAAGTGGTGCATAATGATATTTCTTCTTAAAATCACTTATAAATGTCGGCATAGAACCATATCCGCTTCTATCGCACACCTCGGATATCTTCAGATTCGTCATAACAAGCAGATTTTTAGCGTACTCAAGGCGAAGCTCCTTTAGATATTGCATAATGCTTACGCCCACGCGTTCCTTAAATAATCGCCTGAGGTATGCAGTATTGAAATGGAACTGCTTGGCGATATCATCTGCAGCTATTCCCGTTCTGTAGTGCGCCTGCATCCAATCAAGTATCTGCTGAATCTGATCCTGATAGTCGCGTGCGCCCGATCTGACATGTTTGCCGCTATTGAAGTAATCGTAAAAAACGGAAAGCATCAGGTCAACAAACCTGCCAACAGTATCCCGAGAAACCACTTCCCCTGCGGAATTGAACACATCCAAAGAGTTGCATATGTTTTCAAAAGCATCACATTCGTCATTGTTCAAATACGCAACCAGCGGGCGGCTCTCTCTGCTGAGCTCCGTAAAGATTTCCGCAGATACGTGCCTCGGCGAGAATTGCACCATAAACGTCTTAAGCGATCCATCTGTATTGAGAGAATGAACATCGCCCGGACGAATAATATGTATTTCCCCGCGCCGCATGAGATAGGAAGTACCATTAATGACCTGCGTGCCGCTGCCAAGGAGTGTTATCTCAAGCTCATAGAACTTGTGCTCATGAGGCTCTCGTCCATTAACATAGGACGAAAAAAACATACTCACATCGGAGTGTTTAGTCAACTTCTTCTGATAAACGTCCGTCTGTCTATCCACAGCCTTCCTCCTTAACATTTATCTTATTGCAGCCAAACTTGTATAGAGAAATCATTTATTGACCACTTATTGGTCTATTTTATCATCTCAGATTCAAAAAAACAACACAGGACTCTCATAATGTGCTATTTTTGACAAATCAAACGAAGAAAATGCTATTCTGTAAAGTTGACATTTTCTCTCCGACGTATAGTCAAAGCTATTTGTGTGTCTCAGGTTTGCGTTTTTTTTAAAAACGCAAACCCACACGCAGCAGATAGTAAAATATTCTTTTACGGAAAAGGCTTATTCGCTATATTGCGCCGTACATTATACAGTGTAATTACAAATCACGCTCTCTTGATTTGACACGCTGAGCATTGCACTTTTTTGCAAGAATAGCTCAAAAAGTGCTATTCGGTGTTTTTGAATGCTTACAAAAAATCAGAAACAAGATTATGCTAAAAACCGGTGAAAGCACGTATTATACAAGCCCGCAAATTTCTCATAAAACAGTGGCCTTGGGGGACCCTAGGTTTCAACAAGACAAATAACCCTCGCAGAACCGAGTCGCAAGACTCGGACTGTGGGGGCTATTTTGATGATACGAATTATAAGCTACGCGGTAAGGAACGAGCAAGGTTCAAAGAAATGCTCGAGGATCTTCTTTCTGCCGTACCCGACACGCTCACCGTCGACGAGGTCGCCGAGCTGACGGGTTACCACCGAAGAACAATCCTTCGGTACGTGCAGAGATAATACATATACGCAGTCTCCATAATGGGCAAATACTACATCCCAAAGCAGAGCATCATTAATTACCTCGCCACCGATAAGGCATTCAAAAATACGCAGAAAACGCCTTGGCACATAGCTGTAATCGAGCAATTTTTAGAGAAAAACTGAAAAATTTCTCGCAATTATCCAAGTCAAAGTCTGAAAACCCTTGTGGCGTAAGGGATTTCGGGCTCTCGGATTTCTCGCATTTTTCCGAATTTATCTAAAGAAATAAGCCCTAAAAAGTTTTAGAAAGCCCTCAAAAACGCGGATACAGTTTTTTGAACAAAAAAGAGAAAAGCCTTGAAAACGTAGTGTTTTCAAGGCTTTTTGGTGGCGGAGGGTGTGAGATTCGAACTCACGCGCCCGTGAAGGCAAACGGTTTTCAAGACTTTTTTAGAAATCCGACATTAACGCAAAATAATCGAAAATAAAAGACGTTAGAAAACGCTGAAAAACCAGATGTGTCAAGGGTTTTCGGCGTTTTGTCTTTCAGAAAATTCAAAATCTCAAGCGCTGCAAGAATTTCCGCTTCTAAAACAATTTCTAAAGATTTTTTAGAAAAAGTTTTAGATAAATCCGCACCGATATGCCCCGTGGCAAGCCACATTATTTATCAAATAATTTGATAAGTTTGCTGTAATCCTTTCGCGGTGGTAACTCGTGTTCTTTATACCAATTGTCGTATGCGCGAACACTTTCTTCGATATCTTCAAGAGAGGTAAACCCAAGCAATGTATCAATTCTATCGAGCATCAACATGTTTACCCAAATAACATCCTCATGCTTCATTGATTGAACTTTATATCGGAAGGTATCGCTGTCACTCGTGATAGGTTTACCTTGAAATCCTATTAACTTGTCAGCATCATTTTTCTCGAACAGGCGACGGTCTTTTATCATAGACGGCCATATTGTGGGTTGAGGATATTTTTCTTTTTTGCAATAAAGTCTGAAAAAGGGATTTATCACAACAAGCATGCGGTGCTTTGAAATTGAGAACATGTAAAAGTTTTCGTGGAAATTCGTTTGCTGATATAGAAGCTCGACATATTTTTGTTGAAAAATCGTGTTAGTTGTCCTGCTCGGTGCTTCCATCAAATATTGCTTCTTTTCAACCTCAACGCCATATTGAGCAACACTTGGTTCACGTTCAGATGTCATACCGATATCTGTGATGATAAAGCTTGTATTAACATAGCTTGAATCCCAAATCGCCATGTAACCCCAATTGTATATCTGAGCCCAGCGATATGCTTCATAGGTACACAGTTCGTGCTCTTGTATCTTTGTAAGATCTTTGCACTCGATAATTGCCTTTATGTTTCTCAACCAACGGTCATGTACTGTTTCGTTTTCGATAATCTTCTCCGTGAAAGGATATTTGAAACCGGTACAATTATGTAGCTCAGTCAGAAGCTTTTCAAAATTAGCGCAACTTGCCTCTTCTACAAAAACGCGCATTTGCTCCAAAAGCAAAAACTTTTTGATAATATTCAATTCTTTGCGGTTAAGTTCTACTTCGCTTCTGCATTCTGCTTTCAATAGCTTATGGTTCAGTATATTCGCAAAACTGCCTTCTACTTTTCCAAACTCCAATTCAACTTCTTCAGGATAGAACTCATATTTTGAAAACACTTCAGCTGTTTTCTTACCATGATGATATTCACCCGTTTTAACGTTGTATGTGGATATTTCTTCGCCGAATCTTCGCAAGATTAGCTGCGGAACGAAGTGGTTATTTTTATAAGCCATATTTGATGCCTCTGTATTAAAAAGGATATAGAAATATTATACCATAGAATTGTTAAGAGTTCAAGGAGACCGGATATATTTCTTTCCTTCCGCCGTTGTTTTACAAAAAAGTTTACATAAAAGAATATAATAATTATTGACAGACGATATAACATTTGGTATAATGGAAATGATAATACTTGTTATATGAAGCGGAGGCATAAAATGCAAAAGCTAATCAAGAGTATAAGAGAATATTTGGGGCTGAGCCAAGCCGACTTCGCCGAGAAGCTGGGCGTGACCTTTGCGACCATCAACCGTTGGGAGAACGGTCGTGCGATCCCCACGAAATTGGCGCAGGCAACCCTTTACGAATACTGCAAGGCGCAAGGCGTTCCCGTCTATCAGATGATCCTCGATAAGATCAGAAATGCAGCCGAAGAAATCACACTTGAAGAAGGACGAATCCTGCTCTACCACGGCTCGAAATCGGGTATCGTTGGCGACATCGCCCCCAAGAGCCGCGAGATGTGTGACTTCGGCAAGGGCTTCTATATGGGAACTGAGCCCGGACAACCGCTGACTCTGATCTGCGATTTTGAAAAATCCAAGTTCTACATCGTTTCGATTGACATGCGTGAGCTTGATGCCATCGAGATCAAAGCCGACCTTGATTGGGCAATGCTCGTGGCATTCCACCGTGGCAGAATGGAGCAGATCAAAGGCACGGCATTTTACGAGAAATACAGTCAGCTTGATGCAGGCAAGGATCTCGTGATCGGCAGCATTGCAAACGACAGAATGTTCTACGTGCTGGATAACTTCTTCACCGGCGGTATTACCGATATGGCACTCGTCAATAGCCTTTCCGCCCTTAAGCTCGGAAAGCAGTACGTAGCGACCACAGCAAAGGCGTGTGCAGCCGTTCGTGTTGAAAAGGAGCTCCCCATCTCCATGATGGAGCGTAGATTCCTTCAGGACGAGAGCGAAGCCAACAGACAGAAAGGAATTACACTTGCAAACGACATTTGCAAGAACTACCGCCGCGAAGGAAAGTTCTACGACGAGATACTTGACGAGGCGAAATAACAGGAGGACACAATGAACGAACTCCAACTGAAAATGTGTGATATACAAGGCAGACTTTTTGAGCTGTCGGGCGTAAACGGTTACGATAGCGTGACCTTCATTAAGGCGTTTATGACAGGAGAGGTCGCCAAAGGACTTGATTCCAAGTTCAACCGTATGCAATGGGCTGGCGAAGAATATCTCCTCGCAGAGATCGCCGACAACGCCGAGCTCACAAAGGGCGGCACCGTGTACGATAAAGAGGTGCTCTATTGGGCAGGTTACCTCTACCGCTTCTGGCACTTCGCCACAGGTGAGGATAGCAAAGAGATCTACCGCCAAGCCCCTGCCGAAACCATGAGCCGCAATTGGCTTATCTTCCATACCCTCGCCCCCGAAGTGGCAATAGAGGATTTGAAAGAGATTTATAGGCAGAGGAACGAAAGTGATAAACCGCAAAAAGCAGCTTCAAAGATTGATAAAGCCAAGAAGATTAAAGATGCCGAAGATACAATTCAAAAAATTAACGAGCTGTTAGCAGATTCGGGGTTGTTTAGACGTCAAGCAGATTCGTTGTATGATAAAATTTCAAGAAATGCTGACTATTTTTTGTATATTGAAGCTGCTAAAAATAGAGAAGGTATCAAAGGAAATATACCTTTCGCACGACTTGACTATTTACCAAAAAGAAATGCTCTCATTGTAATAAGGGATGCAATTAAAGCATTTATAGTTGCGGAAATTGCAAAAAAGGAGAATTAAAATGGCAATCAGTAAAAAGCTTGAAATTATATATCACAACGGTCAGCCCGATGGCATTCGATCCATCCGCAGACATCTCTCTACTATGACAACCTACGTTATTCCTCGTCCTCTTCTATCGGAAGCCAAGAAGCTTTCGGGAATCAACCGTCCCGGTATTTACTATCTCATTAGCGAGAACGACGATAATAAAATCGCGCAGATTTATATTGGTCAGACGAGAAACGGTGTTGTTCGCCTTGACGACCACAATCGTTCGAAGGACTTTTGGAACAAGGCGATTATGTTTTTGGCTGATAGCAAAACATTCTCCCTTGATATGATAAGCGGTCTTGAAGCTTATGCTATCGGCAAGGCACACGATTCCAAGCGTTACAAGGTAGAAAACTCCGTTAATCCCAAATACGAAATTGATGAATATGACCTTCCTTTGATTGAGGAAGTTTACGAAGAAATCCAGTTCATTATGGCAACTCAAGGTTACAAAATGGATAACACCAAGGTTACTTTGAACGAAGCTAACACTTTACATACCACTCGAAACGGCATTCTTGCTTTTGGTGTTTACGATGGAGAGCACTTCGAGGTTCTTGAAGGTTCAGAAATCGACATGAAGCGAAAATGTCATTCCGCAACGATGGAAAAGCAACGTCAAACGGCTCTTGCGAATGGCAACATTGTTTGCGTTGACGGAAAATATAAACTGACTGTTTCCGTGTCCTTTACTTCCCCAAGCTCCGCGGGACAATTTGTTTTGGGCGGTAGCATCAACGGTTGGGTTGAATGGAAAGACAAAGACGGAAAAACATTGGACGAGCTTTATAGAAAATAAGAGGTAAGGCAACATGAAAGCAAAAGAAGCAAAGGCAAGGATAAAAATTAATAATTTGCTTGCGGCAGCAGGATGGCGCTTCTTTGACGATGAGAACGGCCCTGCAAATATCGAGCTTGAACCTGCCGTAAAGCTCACCATAAATACTTTTAACAACTTGGGAGAGAATTTTGATAAGGTCAAGAATGGATTTGTCGATTTTCTTCTGCTCGATGACAAAGGTAAGCCCTTTATCGTGCTTGAAGCAAAATCGGAGGACAAAGATCCTCTCGTGGGCAAAGAACAAGCTCGCGAGTATGCAAAGTCTCTCTACGTCAAGTACGTAATTCTGTCAAACGGTAATCAGCATTATTTTTGGAATATCTATAAGGGGAATCCTCAAATCATAACGGCATTTCCCAGCTATGAAAGCATTCGCGAAAGCAAAGCAATGAATGCCGACCCGAGCAAACTTTATAACGAGGAAATCACCGAAGATTATATCGCAGTAATTAAAAATCCTCGATATATGGATGCTCCCGAATATAAGAATCCCGAAACTCGCAGCCAATTTTTGAGTGATCACGGGCTTCGTATGTTGCGTAAATATCAGATCAATGCATTGAAATCTTTGCAGGCATCGGTTAAGCAAGGAAATCAAAGATTTCTGTTTGAAATGGCAACGGGTACAGGAAAGACATTAACTTCAGCGGCAGTTATCCGTTTGTTCTTGCGCACAGGAAATGCGCATAGAGTGCTGTTCCTCGTTGACAGAATTGAGCTTGAAAATCAAGCGTTGAAAAGTTTTGTAAACTATCTATCCCCCGATTATCATACTGTTATCTTTAAGGAACACAGTGATGATTGGAACAAGGCGGAGATAGTTGTATCAACTGTTCAAACTCTCCTCTACAACAACAAATACAAGCGTTATTTCAAACCTACAGACTTTTCATTGATTATTGCAGATGAAAGCCATCGTTCTATCAATGGTAATAGCCGCGCAGTATTTGAATACTTCCTCGGATACAAGCTGGGACTTACTGCTACTCCCAAGGATTACCTCAAGAATATCAATGTTGAAAAACTACAGTCCACCGACCCTCGTGCATGGGAACGCAGACAGTTGCTTGATAGCTACAAAACTTTCGGATGCGAGAGCGGTGAGCCGACATTCCGTTATAGCTTGATTGATGGTGTTAATGATCCCGAAGGCCCATATCTTGTTAACCCTATTGTGGTTGATGCAAGAACCGATATTACCACAAAATTACTTGCAGAAGAAGGATATGCCGTAGTTACCAAAGATATTTCCGAGGATGAAGATGAAGAAGAAACATATTTCGCTCGAGATTTTGAAAAGAAGTTCTTCTCCGAAGAAACCAATAAAATGTTTGTAAAAACATTTATGGATAATGCGCTGAGAGATCCAATTTCGGGTGAAATAGGAAAAGGCATTGTGTTCTGCGTAAGTCGTAAACATGCAGCGAAGATAACGCAGCTATTGAATATTTACGCAGATAAAATGTTTCCCGGAAAGTATTACTCGGATTTCGCCATGCAAATAACATCCGACATACCGAGCGCTCAGACCTACACGATAAACTTCCAAAACAACAACCTTAGCGGAACGACTACGTTTATGGAAGGATACAAATCTTCAAAAACAAGAATTTGTGTTACTGTTGGTATGATGACAACAGGTTATGATTGTCAGGATCTTCTTAACATTGGTCTGTTCCGCCCGATATTCTCTCCTACCGACTTCATTCAGATTAAAGGTAGAGGTACAAGAACATACACTTTCAAGTTTGTGGATCGTTCTTCTGCCGTTCCTATGGAGCATAGGATAGAAAAGCAGCGGTTCAAGCTGTTTGATTTCTTCGGAAACTGCGAATTCTTCGAAGAAAAGTTTGACTATGACGAAACATTAAAGTTGCCTGCTCATTCTAAGAAGGGCTCTGGCACATACACACCGCCTACCGAAACCGACGAATTTGAAAACTTTGATCCCGATCCACTAAAGTCTATTGTCGAAACTCCCATCGGTAATGATGGAATGAGAATCGACAGAATGTACTTCAACAAATTTGAGGAAACGGTCAAGGAAGATCCCGTCGCGAGAGAATACTATGAGCAAGGTAATTTTGCAGCGACTATTCATCATATCGACGATCACATTATGAATCGCCCTAACGAGTATTACACGTGGGAGCGCGTTCGCCGTTCTATTGGAAGCGACAGACACATAACGATTCGCGAAATTATTGACAAAATATTTGGTGTTCTGCCGTTCTTCAAGCGCAAACAAGAACTCGTTGAAGATGAATTTGAAGGATATATTTTAACGCACAGTATTCCGCAAGAACGCTTTAGCGATATCAAAGAGTTTTTTGCAACTTATGTTACCGATAAAGATGTTCGAAGGGCTATTGAGGATCGCAAGTTCCAATTGTTAGGAACTGATATCAGTACTTATACAATGGCAGATTTAAAACGTCTTGGCTATGATAATATGCAAAGCGTTGTGGATTACGTTGCTGATAACGTAAATGTTTCGAGATTTATGTAAGGAGATAACCTATGTTAACCTTTGATGTAAAAAGAAAAATCAATACCTTACGTGATATTTTGGTGGGTAAAGTTCCCGATCCCAAAGCTCAAGTAGAGCAAATCACGATTGCATTGATTTATAAATTTATGGATGATATGGATATAGAAGGCGTAGAGTTTGGCGGTAACAGAGAGTTCTTCACCGGCGACTACGAAAAATATGCGTTTTCTAAGATTATGAATCCCGAAAACAGCGGTCAGGAAAGAGCTATTTTGTATGCTGAAGGTATCGATAAAATGGCGCTCAATCCTCAACTTCCGCAGCTTTTCCGCGATATTTTCCGTGGCGCATATCTTCCTTACCGTGATCCCGAAACCCTTAATCTGTTTCTCAAGGAAATAGCAGAGTTCAAATACGATAATAGCGAAGATCTTGGCAATGCCTTTGAATATCTGCTTTCCATCATGGGAAGTCAAGGTGATGCCGGTCAATTCCGTACGCCTCGTCATATCATTGATATGATTGTAAAGATTGTTGATCCCAAAAAGAATGAAACAATTCTGGATCCTGCATGTGGAACAGCAGGATTTTTGATCAGCGCTTATAAGCATATTCTTGAAAGCAATAAAGATGAAGATGGAAATAGCACATTGACAGCCGACGATAGAAAGCGTCTTACAAACAACTTTGAAGGATATGATATCTCTCCCGATATGGTTCGTCTGTCGCGTGTTAATATGTATCTTCATCATTTCACAAAACCTAAAATTAGCGAATATGATACACTCACAAGCGAGGATAAGTGGGAGGATAACTTTGACGTTATTTTGGCAAATCCTCCTTTTATGACACCTAAAGGCGGTATTATTCCTCATGGTCGTTATCGTGTAAAAGCGAAAAGAGCTGAAGTGCTTTTTGTAGATTATATTGCAGAGCATCTCAATCCCAATGGTCGTGCCGGAATTATTGTGCCTGAAGGAATTGTATTTCAAAATGCGACAGCTTACAGAGAACTACGTAAATACTTGGTAGACGAAAACTTGTTGTATGCGGTAATATCGTTGCCTTCAGGTGTATTTAATCCTTATAGTGGTGTAAAAACGAGTGTGTTGTTAATAGATAGATCAATAGCCCGAACCAAGAAAAATATTTTGTTTGTAAAGATGAGTAATGATGGTCGAGATCTTGGTGCGCAACGTCGAGAAATTAAAGGGAACGAAATTCCCGATATAATTAAATTGATAAAAGACTATCAAATTGACAATGACATAAGCGATAGCCCTCTCGTAACTTTAGCAGATAAAGCTCTGATAGCGAATCAAGATTATGTACTAGTTGGAGAAAAGTATAAAAAAGAAACTGAAAGAGGCAGCTCATGGCCAATGGTGGAACTTGGTGAACTATTGTCATATGAACAACCTACCAGATATATCGTTGAAAGTGTTGACTATGATGATAGCTATAAGACCCCAGTTTTAACAGCTGGACAAAGCTTTATTTTGGGTTATACGAATGAAACAGAGGGAATATATAGTGAAAAACTCCCTGCGATTATATTCGATGATTTTACAACATCAATTCAATTTGTTGACTTTCCATTTAAAGTGAAGTCATCTGCTATGAAGATTTTAACAAACGATCCGCAGCGTTCAGATATCAAATTTTTATATTATGCAATGAAAAATATAAAGTTTGATAGTAGCATTCATAAGCGATATTGGATTACAGAGTATTCCAAAATAAGGATACCTCTTCCCCCACTCCATATACAAAAAGAAATTGTAAGCGAAATCGAATCATTTGAAAATGTGATTATAGGAGCAAAGCAAATCGTAAGTTACTATAAACCAGCAATAAAAATTGATTCTAATTGGAAAATGACCACATTAAAAGAGGTTTGTGATTTTGTAAGAGGGCCTTTCGGTGGAAGTCTGAAAAAAGAAATATTTGTTGATGAAGGGTATTTGGTTTATGAACAATATCATGCTATTAACAATGATTTTAACTTTGGGAGATATTTTATTACTGAAGAAAAGTTTTTAGAAATGCAAAGATTCGAGGTGTTTGAAAACGATTTGCTAATTAGTTGCTCGGGCACGATGGGTAAAATTGCAATAGTTCCTCAAAATCATCGGAAAGGTATAATAAACCAAGCATTGCTTAAATTAACCCCACGCAATATAGTACTCCCGATGTTTTTGAAACTGTATCTTGAAAGCAGAGATATACAAAGCAAATATTTTACCAATCAAGCTGGAGCCGCAATCCAAAATGTTGTATCGGTTAAAGAGTTGAAAGAGATACCTTTCCCTGTAATATCTGTAGAGGCACAGATGGAGATTCTTAAAAGCATTGGTGAAGAAATGTCTATTGTAAATCAAAACAAGCGATTGATAGAGATTTTCCAGCAAAAGATATCAGATAAGATCGCCGAGGTCTGGGGTGAGTGATATGGGAACAGAGGAAATTCGAGACAATATAAATAAAGCTCTGTTATCATTTGCCGATGCCATATCCCCAATCACTCAAGTTGGCTCAACAGAAAATTCTATTGATTATCCTGAATTTGTAGACGAGCTTTTAACATTTTTTCCTTTGAATAAAGTAGATTGGCGAGCGGGCATATATGATCAATATCTGTATGATTTGCAAAAAACAGTTGTCGATAATTACGAAAAAGGAAATTATCAAGTTTCTTATTTTTACGCACATTTGATTTTTATGAGCTATGTATACTACTGCGTCGAAAAAGCATATCAACTCCAGCCGAAACGCCTAAAGGATGTTTTTTACCCATTAAATGCTTATAGGGGAAAAGAGAGCAAAAAGCCATCGCTTGATAGTTATAAGAGTGTCTATGACTTCAGCCTTTTCCCCGAGAAAGATATTTTTAAAATATTTCATGTTATTGGTATGGATGATGCGTTAATCAAAAATTTTGCACAATACATAAATAATCGTGATGATTTTGCTCATGCCACGGGGCAAGGAAATATCTCAATCGACAGTCTGCGGCAAAACATTCGAACCATCAGTGGAAATATGGAATCACTTTTCCAAGTATTTCAACCTCATCTGAAAGCCATATATGTGAAGTATTTGTTCGAACACTCAACCCATCAATACCGCACAATTGTTGATGCATTTGACGATTTTATATCTGATAGTCAGTTTTCATTAAAAGATATAGATTTTCTGTGTCGGTTGGGAATGCGAGCAATTCAAGACGAAAACCAGTTGTCTCATGAGCAATATCTCTTGCTTAGAAGGGTGCATTGTGCATTTATTGAACACTGCATAGATAACATTGGCGTAGAAGCTCCCGATCCTTATGAATCCTTGCGAGATGAAAAATATCTGTTTTGGAGATACGAAAATGATGCATCTGCTTATGTAGAAAGCGAGCTCGGAATAGATAAATATTCTTGTGTTACGGACGGCGGCGAGTTCCCAGTATACGATTGCCCCGAATGCGGTCACGATCAGTTGGTGTACGATGCCGAAACGGACAAGTATCACTGTTTCCATTGTTCTGAGGATTTTACCAGCGATCGGTTGTTTGTTTGTAGTGAATGCAATAGATTAAAGTATCGTAATGGCGATGCAATTTGCACAGAATGTGCAGACGCCTTAATGGCGAAAAAAGACTAATGGTTTTTACTTTGAAAGGCGGTGATATTATGGATGATATGTTAAAGAACCAATCTGAAAACATAAATGAAAACGAATGGACGTTCCTATTGCTAATGATGCTAATGGAAGACATTAAGCAACGTAATTCACAATGGAATAGTTTTGAAAATGAGCTGATCTATAACAATCGCTTTTCATCTCAACATCCAATTGTCGATGAATTAAAAAAGAGATGTAATCAAGCAACCAAAATCATCCCACAGAATACCGTTTTTTATCGAGCTCGTTGCTTTGAAAAAACTAGTTTTGATAGATTAGTCACATATTACTTAAAAGAAAATGGATTTGATGATAAGCAAATAAAAACCATAATTGATGAGTGGTCAGATCAAGAAAAACTATTGACGTTGATGCCTCAAATATACAGTGATGTTGACAAGTCCGGTTCGCCAGAGCTAATAAAAGCACAACAGAAATGGCAAAAAGTCAAATTTAAAGGATGGAATGCCAAAGATTCTTCTGCTCCACCAGCCGACTATATTGGTCATGGTAGAGCTAATCCCGACCATATCAGATATTTGTATTTGTGCGAAGACAAAATTACTCCTGTTTATGAGGTTCGTCCAATTATCGGACAAACTGTTAGTGTCGCTAAATTCAAATTGCAAAAAGAAATTAAAGTGTACGATTTAACGCTAAATCTTCAAGATATAGTCGGAGAACTAAAATTCGAGATGCCGTCATTGTACAATACAATCGGAGAAATGTTTTCACGTCCGTATAACGGAGAACCCACTAAATATCTTCCCACTCAGTACCTTGCGGAAGAAATTAAAAAAATGGGCTTTGATGGATTGAGATTTAATAGTTCATTGCATAACGGAGGAGTTAATGTCGTTTTGTTCAATCCGGAACTTTGCAAAGCCGTTTCCTCGGATTTAGTGGAAATCAAAGCAATCAACCTCGAACTTGATCAACCTCCCATATACAAGATTGGCACATAAAGTAATTGTCTTTTGATAAAAATATCAAAAAAAGGAAATGCTATGTCAAAAAAGAAAACAAAAAAGCATGATTTTTCAAAAGTGAAAGAAAAGGCATTAAAGATTTTGAAAATCTCTGTGAAAGTCTTGATTGTGATTATAGGGATAGCCATAACTGTTGCATTTATAGCTGTTCCATTTTTACATAACCAAATAAACGATATTGTTGCAAAATGCATATGGTATCCCTCGTGTCTACTGTTTGTTGCTTTTGCGATTGCAACTGTTTTCAAAAAGCCGAAAACGCCTTCGAAATATCCGTTATTTGATTTTTTAGGTGATCTTGGACTTGTTCCAATAGTCGTAATTTTAGGTAGCGCTTTCTTGATCAATTATTACGATACCGCTTATACTTGGTGGTGGGCTGCATTTGTTTTAGTTGCTCTTTTTCTGCCGATCTTCGTGTTCGGAATGCGTAGCTTCTTGAAAAAGGAAAAAGAGTACACCGAGGATCAGATAAAAACTTCTTTGAAGGTTTGTTGGAAATACGTTGGCTTTTATTGGCTGATGGATCTGTTCTATATGGCAATCTTCAATTATTGGACTGCCAATGAACAGTCACAAACGCTTTGGCTTACGTTGCAATTCGTTTTTGGTGGATTGGCGATGGTATACATCTTTTACAATCTCGCAAGAGCCTTTCTTTCCAACGCTCAAAAACATTGGTGGGGCCTGTTGCAGGACTTCTTATGGGGCATTGCTATCACCGTTTATTTGATATTCCTTATCCCCGACGATGCCCTGCAAACTATCGTACTCTCAATCACGGCAGCCGTATATGGCGGATTGTTGACATTGGTCGGCGTCGCTTGGACGATTAAGGATACTAACGAGAAACGAAAAGAAGATTTGATACGTGTAGAAACCGAGCGAAAAGAGGAAGAACGAAAAAAACATATTCCTTATATAAGAGCTTACTTTGATAAAGACAAGTTTCCGCCCGTCGTAGTTAATGCTAATATTACTACAGGATTAGATTTCGAAAAGAAGGAAGATCTTGCCCTTCTAAAAAATAAGGTGTTCTATTCCGTTAACATTAAGAATTTTGATATAAAAAATATTTCTTCGGAAAACATTATAATTAAAGGAGTTTTTGTTCACGGAAAATTTTACGAATTCACGGCAGAAGAAATTCTGGAACCTAATGTGGGCTGTAGAATTCAAACAACAAATAATTGGTGGATACCTGTTGCTCATACAGTAAACAAACTCACATTAATTGTTAGCGATATAATAGGCAATTTATATGAAATAGAATGTCATGTGGAACACAAGATTGAAACATCACGACATCAAATTGTTACTGTGGGAGATGAAGATTATACGGGATTTGAATGCTCATATATAGTTACTTCTGTAGGATTGCCTATATTTATTTCGTAAAATGTTACTTAATTGATAACTGTTTCGTTTTCGCTGGACTTCCTCTCTCTTCTGTGGTATTGTGTTGTGCTAACAGGAGGTGCAGTCTATGGAAAGCATTATAAAAGAGCTGTGGCACGGCAACATCATACCGCAAGAGGACAGCAGAACAAACTCAAAGGAGATGAAAGAGCTCCTTGGGTACATGGCGCGGCATCACGAGGACTTGGAGAAAAGCTTTACTGACGAGCAGAAAGAGATCTTCGAAAAATTTCACGACTGCTGGAGTGAGTACGCAAGTCTATCGGAAGCAGCCATCTTCGAGTACGCCTTCCGCCTCGGCATGCGAATCGCGCTTGACAGCGTACTAACTAAATAAGCCAAAAGGAGTGGACAAGCCGTCCACTCCTTTTTCGTTGTTAGTCTTTAACCTCAATAATTTCAAGTGCTTCTTCTGTCGTAATTTTGCCAAGAAGATATTTAGCTTTTGCGGCACCTGCAAGGTCGATCCAGTTGGTGTACTCTTGCCAAGACAATCCGTGCGGCAACGGATCTAAAGAGCAGCTTGCACGCTCATACCGCTTATACATCTTCTGCTTTGTTCTCTCATAAGCTTTCAAAACCTTGTCATTCTCCGCATTGATTCTACGCTTCAAGTGCGGAGCTATTTGTTTGCAGGTCTTGCCATTCTTAATTACACGGTCACAGTAAAGTGTGACCTTTTTTGTTTTGGGAATAAAGTAATCTCCACAGCATTGGCAACGCGCCACGTTCGGCTTCTTGTTCAAAAGCATAAGGAACAGATAGCAATAGTAATTGCACGGCGAACGGAAATAGTATTCCGCACGCAGAGCTTTATCCATTGATAAAATCTGAACTGTTTCTACACTATCGAGCATAGGAAAGTCTTTCGCTATACTAAATTCCTTCTTCTCGCAAAGCATTTGCAACGCAAGCTCGATATAATGTTGTGTTTGCAAAATAGCATCCAAACGCTTCAGTATCTCAAGCTTGGTTTGATAAATATACATCGCACTACTATCGTCAGGCGGTACTGCATCTTCCATTAAAGTGCGAAGCAAAGTTCCATGAAAAATGTTTTCTTCTTCAAACACCTCAATGACTTGAACAGTTGTTTTGAGAAGTTCTTGAAAAGCCACCAAATCCACTTCACCAAAGTGATCGGGATCGTCAATCTCAACGTTTGCAGAAATATCATTCAGATACTCTGCTACTTCTGTGAAAGGAGCAAGACTCATATTCAAAAATGAAAGAAGCTCTTTTGCAATCGTAGAGTTCTCGGTATATGTTTCTCCTTTGGCAGTAACAATGGTCTTTCTGATTTGCCCTTTGTTATTGTAACTGATATAAAGTCCTGTATTTCTCTTCAACATTTCACCTCCGTGTCTGTAATCAAACTTTATAAAAAATCGATATGATTAACTGCGTATGTACGGCGAGTTCGTTTTACTGTATTATATCACATGCCGGCAAAAATTGAAAGACCAAACCACAAAAAATTCAAACCAAAGGAGAAAAACAAATGCAACAAATCCCCAAACCACTCACCGTAATTGACGGCGAGTCACTCATGGATACGAGGTTGCCGAAGCGCAGCTTCTGTATCGAAACACTTCTGCCCGAGGGCATCTCGATGCTCGGAGGCGCACCGAAGATCGGCAAGTCTTGGATGGTGCTTGACATTGGCGTACGCGTCGCCAAGGGAGAGTCCATCTGGAGCCTGCCGACCAAACGCGGAACAGTTCTGTACCTCGCGCTCGAGGATTCACTCGCGAGAATTCAGGAACGGCTCTGCAAGCTAACCGACGATGTTCCCGGCAATCTGTTCTTCGCAATCGCGGCAGGCACACTCGCCGACGATCTTTGCTTTCAGATCGAACAGTTTATTTCGGAGCATCGCGACACCGTTCTCGTCATCATTGATACCTTCCAAATTGTTCGCGTGGGTGGCATCGACACCTCCTACGCAAACGATTACGATGAGGTGCGAAAGCTCAAAGCTCTCGCTGACAAAATGCGAATCTCTCTTCTGCTGGTGCATCACCTGCGAAAGCAAGGTGACAGCGATCCGCTCAACAAGCTATCGGGCACGACAGGTATCAGCGGCGCGATGGATGCGGTGTTCATTCTTGACGTGAGCAAACGACACGCACGCGGAGCAACTCTCTTCTGCACAGGGCGAGATATTGAAAGCCGAGAGCTGGAGCTGAATATGTCACGCGACACTTGTGCGTGGGAGCTGATCTCTGACACGCTGGACAAGCCCGAGCTGACTCTCCCCGATGAGATCGTAAAGCTCGCGGAGTTCGTGAAAAGCATCGAACAGTTCAAGGGCGGTAACACCGAATTTGCCGAGCAGTTTTGTGCCTACGCAGGCGCGGAGATCTCGGCAAAGGCACTCAAACAATTGATGAACCGTTGGCGGTATCAGTTGGAGGAACGCCTTGTGTTTTTCAAGAGCAGCCGAAGCAACGGTCAACGCTTCTTGGATATTCGGTATGTTCCTTCTTCTGCCCGTGACGAAAGTGCCGTAGAGGACGGAAGTTCTGCGGTGTGCGATCTTTGCGTTCCGTCCGTTCCTTGCGTTCCTGCGGAAAGTGAGGAAACAGCATGAGAGAGCGTATGATTCACGGCTTATGCCGTGGCAAGCAGAGCGCGTGGCTTTCCGCCAATCGCACAAAAAGCGGGTGTACCCGCAACCCCTACAACAAAATTTATAACAACACGAGGTAATTTAATGAGAAAACGAAACATTTCTATCCCCATTCGCGTAACGGAAAAAGAGCTTTCCGTCATCGACAAAAAGGCAGCGAAAGCTCGCCTTACAAGAACCGAATACCTGATCACCTGCGCCCTTGGCAAGAAGATCACCCTCATCGAGGATTTGAAGCCGATTTTAGCCGATCTGAGACGCATTGGCAACAACCTTAACCAACTGACACGCCTTGCCAACATGGGCAAAATTCAGGGCGTAAATCTCGGCGAGTGCCGCGTTGCCTTGGAGCAGACCTACACCGCCATTCATACACTTGCCAAAAGGAGGAACGACACATGGCAACACTCATAAAAATCAAATATTCAAATCAGGCAGACCACCTTCCGAGCGTGATGCGTTCGGTCATTGCGTACTGCCTTCAGCCCGAAAAGACTCGCTCTGCGGAAGAAGCGTGGAGCGTGTCTGGCATTAACTGTGATCCCGAAATTGCTTATCAGGAATTCATGGCAAACAAAGCAATCTGGGATAAGACCGACGGACTGTGCTTCCGCCACTACGTGCAGTCCTTCCACCCCGACGAGGATGTCGATCCCGAGGAAGTGATTGAGATGGGCTTGGAGTTCGCCCGTCGTGCGTGGCCGGGATATAGCGTTGTGGTTGCGTTTCATTTTGACAGCGACCACATGCACAATCATTTTATCATTGACACGGTGCATCCCGACACTGGCAAGAAGCTCCACGAGGACAGAAACAACATCAAACGCCTGCGTGACATCAGTGATGAAATTTGTTTGGCGCACGGACTTTCCGTCCTCTCTCCCTTCGGGAAAGGCAAAACGAAATCGGTTGGCGCACGCGAATACCGTTCGGGTTCAAAGGGCGAGAGCTGGAAATTCCGCCTGCGTGCCGCCATCAAGTACGCGATGCAGCGAAGCGCAAGTCGCGAGGAATTTATTGCGGTAATGAAGAAGCTCGGCTACGGCGTTCGGTGGGAGGACAACCGCAAGCACATCACCTACACCTGCTACCGCGAGCCGAGATACGAGAACGGAGCGTTCAGGAAATGCCGAGATAACAAGCTCTCGGACGAAAAATTTTTGAAGGAGAATATGGAATATGAGTTTGAAATCAGGCAAGAAATTCTCGCTGGACGATATGACCGCGATGCACGAGATCGC